>JBJTRF010000158.1:0-3647 GCA_046076025.1 Ilumatobacteraceae bacterium | reverse complement strand
GGTGAAGGGATTCAGGCCGCCGCCGCTGGCCACCATGCCAGATCGGGCGAGCCGCGCCAGCAGCGGCGCTGCGCCGTGCACCCATCCGAGCCGCAGCCCCGGTGCGAGAATTTTCGAGAACGTGCCGAGCGAGAGCACGCGCCCGGTGTCGGCGAACGCCGACATCGGCGCAGGGCCCGCCGGGCCGTACTCGAGCAGGTGGTACACCTCGTCAGCGATCACCAGTACGTCGAACTCGTCGGCGAGCTCGACGAGGCGTCGTCGTCGAGCGGCCGACAGCGTGATGCCGGTCGGGTTCTGCGATGCGGGAATGCAGTAGACGAGCCGGGCCGGCGTGCCCCCTCGCTGCAGGTCGGCAAGCGTGGCGGCGAGCGCAGCGGTGTCGAGGCCGTCCCTGTCGAGCGGCACCCCGATGGGCCGGAGCCCGTGGTCGGCGAGGATGCCGCGAGCGAGGAAGTAGGTGGGCTCCTCGACGATGACGACGTCGCCCGGGGAGGTGAAGACCGTGCAGGCCAGGTCGAGGGCCTGCGAGTTGCCGTTCGTGGTGAGCACCAACTCGGGGTCGACGCGACACCCGTAGGCGCCGGTGAGGAACTCGCCGAGGGCGATGCGGTGCTCGCGGTCGCCGTACTCGGCGCCGTACTGGAAGTAGTCGTGGTCGCCGCCGGCCAGTACCGCAGCGGTGGCGTCGCTGATGATCTCCACCGGGAACACGGAGGCATCGGGCTGGCCGAGGCCGAGGTCGATCACGCCGTCGGGCACCTCGAACTGGCGGTACTGCAGGGTGGACACCGGGGCGACACTATTCGGGCGGATACCGCCGTGGATTGGGGCCGGTCCGCCCGCCCGACTACGGTGTACAAGTCAGATACAAGTGCCGGCCGCGCCGGACCGACTCGGAGGGCGCCACCGTGGCCAAGATCAAGGTCAAGAACCCGGTCGTCGAGATGGACGGCGACGAGATGACGCGGATCATCTGGCAGTTCATCAAAGACAAGCTGATCCTTCCGTACCTCGACATCGAACTCGACTACTACGACCTCGGCATCGAGCACCGCGACGCCACCGACGACCAGGTCACCATCGACTCGGCGAATGCCACGAAGCGCCACGGCGTGGCGGTGAAGTGCGCCACCATCACGCCCGACGAGGCGCGTGTCGAGGAGTTCGGCCTGAAGAAGATGTGGAAGAGCCCGAACGGCACCATCCGCAACATCCTCGGCGGCGTCATCTTCCGTGAGCCCATCGTCATCAGCAACATCCCGCGGCTCGTGCCCGGCTGGACGAAGCCGATCGTGATTGGGCGCCACGCGCACGGCGACCAGTACAAGGCCACCGACTTCAAGGTGCCCGGTGCCGGCACCGTCACCATGACCTACGTGCCGGCCGACGGCGGCGCGCCCGTCGAGATGACGATTGCCAACTTCGGCGCCGACGGCGGCGTGGCGATGGGCATGTACAACTTCAACGACAGCATCCGCGACTTTGCGCGCGCCTCGCTGCGCTACGGCATCCTGCGCAACTATCCCGTCTACCTCAGCACCAAGAACAAGATCCTGAAGGGCTACGACGGCCAGTTCAAGGACATCTTCCAGGAGGTCTACGAGACCGAGTTCAAGGCCGAGATGGACGGGCTTGGCCTCACGTACGAGCATCGCCTCATCGACGACATGGTCGCCTGTGCGATGAAGTGGGAGGGCGGCTACGTGTGGGCGTGCAAGAACTACGACGGTGACGTGCAGAGCGACACCGTCGCCCAGGGCTTCGGCTCGCTCGGCCTGATGACGAGCGTGCTCATGACACCCGACGGCCGCACTGTCGAGGCCGAGGCTGCGCACGGCACGGTCACGCGGCACTACCGCGAGCACCAGAAGGGCAACAAGACCTCCACCAACCCGATCGCCTCGATCTACGCATGGACGCAGGGCCTCACGTATCGCGGGCAGATGGATGGCACGCCCGACGTGGCCGCCTTCGCTAAGTCGCTCGAGCGCGTCTGCGTCGAGGCTGTCGAGCAGGGCGAGATGACCAAGGACCTGGCGCTGCTCATCGGCCGCGACGCACCGTGGCTCACCACCGAGGACTTCCTCGACTCGCTCGACCGGCGCCTCCAGGCGTCGATGGCATGACGGGCCGCCGAGAGACGGGGCTGACGTCCCCGTAGCCTGTCCGCCGTGCGCCTCGACGAGTTTGACTACGACCTGCCAGCCGAGCGCATCGCCCAGACGCCTATCGAGCCGCGCGACGCGGCCCGCCTGCTGGTCGACCGCGGCTCGTCGGCGCCAGAGCACCGACATGTGCGCGATCTCGTCGACCTGCTCGGTGACGGCGACCTGCTGGTCGTCAACGAGACGCGCGTGATCCCTGCCCGCCTGCGCCTGCACCGCAGCAGCGGCGGCGCCGCCGAGGTGCTGCTGCTGGAGCCGCTCGACAGCGAGCGCCGGTCGTGGGAGGCGCTCGTGCGACCAGCGCGCAAGTTGAAGCCCGGAGAGGTGCTGCTCGCCGGCACCACCGTACTGGTGCGCATCGAGGGGCGCACCACGACGGGCGACACGATGACGGTGACGCTGCTCGGCGAGGGCGACCCGCTCGACCTGCTCTCGGCCCATGGCGAGATGCCGCTGCCGCCGTACATCGAGACACGGCTCGACGATGCCGAGCGGTACCAGACCGTCTACTCGTCGACGCCGGCATCCGCGGCAGCACCCACGGCCGGACTGCACTTCACCCCGTCATTGCTCGACGCGCTGGCCGGGCGGGGAGTGGCGACGGCCGCGGTCGAACTCGTGGTGGGCCTCGACACGTTCAAGCCGGTGAGCGCGGTCGACCCGCGAGAGCACGCCATGCACAGCGAGCGCTACCACGTCCCCGCCGACACGCTCGCAGCGTGCCGCGAGGCGCGCCGCGTCGTGGCCGTCGGCACCACGAGCGTGCGAGCGCTCGAATCGGCCGTGGCGCTCGGACGCCTTGACGGCCGTACGCAACTCTTCATCCACCGCCCCTATCAATGGACGACCGTCGACCTGATGATGACCAACTTCCACATGCCCCGCACCACGCTGCTGTTGATGATCGACGCATTCGTGGGCGAGCGCTGGCGCCGCCTCTACGGTGAGGCCATCGACCACGAGTACCGGTTCCTCAGCTTCGGCGACGCGATGCTGCTCGACCGGAGGGCCGCCTAGGTGCACGCCGTCGAGTTCACCGTCGAGCATCAGTCGGGCGCTGCGAGGGCCGGCATCGCACGGGCCGCACGCGGCACGTACCGCACGCCGTGCTTCATGCCCGTGGGCACCCGCGGCGCCATCAAGTACCTCTCGGCGGCCGACTACGAGCGGCTCGGGGCGCAGATCGTGCTCGGCAACACCTACCACCTGATGCTCCGGCCCGGAGCAGAGACCGTGGCCCGCTTCGGCGGCCTCGGCGCCTTCGCCGGGTGGACGGGCCTGACGCTCACCGACTCGGGTGGCTTCCAGGTGTTCTCGCTCGACCCGGCGGTCGACGACGAGGGGGTGACCTTCAAGAGCACCTACGACGGTTCGAGCCACCGCTTCACTCCCGAGTTGGCAGTGCACACCCAGGAGTTGCTCGGGGCCGACGTCCAGATGGTGCTCGACGTGTGCCCGCCGCTGCCGTCGGCGCCGGAG
>JBJTRF010000157.1:0-7259 GCA_046076025.1 Ilumatobacteraceae bacterium | reverse complement strand
CACAGCACGGCGGGGCCGCGCGTGGCGGGGTCCAGCATGGTGGCCACGGCGTGGGGCAGCGACGACAGCAGTTGCTCGGGGCGCGTGATGCGGTCCCAGTAGCGGCTCACCGGCTTGAAGGCGTCGTTCACCGTGACGGTGGGGTCGCCGAAGTGCTCGACCTGCTGCAGGACGGGGTCGGGGCCGCGGCTCTGGAACGTATCGCCGGCGAGCAGCAGCATCGGCAGCCGGTTCGAGTGCGCCACTCCGGCGGCAGTGACCATGTTGAGCGCGCCCGGGCCGATCGACGAGGTGGCCACCATGATCTGCCGGCCGCGTGCGGCCTTGGCGAAACCGACGGCGGCGAGTGCCATGCCCTGCTCGTTCTGGCCGCGCCACACCGGCAGCGCGGCTCGCTCGCGTTCGAGGGCGTGGCCGAGGCTGGTGACGTTGCCGTGCCCGAAGATCGCGAACACGCCAGGGAACAGCGGCACGTCGGCGCCGTCGACGACGGTTCGCTGCGCGATGAGGTACCTGACGATGGCCTCTGCGGTGGTGAGTCTCATGGTTGGTCCGATCTTCGAGGTGGACGATTCGTGCGGGTGCGAGTGCGGCTGCCGCGCAGGTGGCTCAGTCCTGGCGCAGTGAGACGACCGGCTGCCATGCGCCGGTCTCCCACGACTGCAGGACGGCGTGCTGCACGCTGACGACGGCGAGCGCCTCGTCGAACCCCACTGAGTGACGGCGGCCGAGCGCGACCGAGGTGAGGAATTCGTGGTCTTCGATGCACACCAGCTCCTCGAAGCCGATGCCGTTGGCGGCACCCGGCACGAAGGCGCCGTGGTGGGGGAATGCCTCGCCGCTGTTCACCTGCACGTAGCCGTTGTGCACCACGCCGGCGGGACGGTTGTCGTCGACGAGGAAGACCTGCATCTGGTTGAGCTGCTCGAAGTTCCAGCGGATGCTGCCCTTGGTGCCGAAGACCTCGAACGAGTTCTCGCTCTCCGGGCCGACCATCGAGCGGCATGTCTCGAAGGTGCCTCGGGCGCCGTTCTCGAACACGCACATCATCCCGATGTAGTCCTCGTTGGTGACCTCGCCGGTGGGGTCGCCGGGCTTGCCGCGGTCGTAGTGCGTGCCCGCGCCCGTGGGCAGCGGGCGCTGCCTGATATAGGTCTCGCCGGTGCCGACCACCTTGGTGATCCGGCCCGCTGCGGCGCCGACCAGGTAGTGGGCGAGGTCGACCGAGTGCGAGAGGATGTCGGTGCTGACGCCGTGGCCGGCTTCGTCGACGAGGAATCGCCACGACAGCAGGCCCAGCGGATCGCTGGCGTAGGTGCTGAAGAATCGGCCCTCGTAGTGCCTGATCTCGCCGAGGTGGCCGCCGTCGATGAGCTGCTTGGCGTACTGCACGAGCGGTGCCCAGCGGTAGTTGTAGCCGACACCGGTGATGACGCCGGCCTGGCGCGCAGCGCGCTCGGCGACCACGGTCTGGGCGGGAGTGCCGCCCACCGGCTTCTCGCAGAACATGTGCTTGCCGTTGGCTGCGGCGGCCTCGACGATCGGCACGTGCAGCATGTTCGGCGCCGTGACGAAGACGATGTCGACGTCGGGATGGGTGACCACGTCGTGCCAGTCGGCCACGGCCTCGCGGAAGCCGAAGTCGTTGACCGCCGCGGCGCGACGCGACTCGAGCACGTCGCTCACCACGACGAGGTCGGGCTGGTACTCGCGGGCGGGAAAGTGGGCGGGTGCGCGTCGGCAGCCCCGGCTGTGGGCCTGGCCCATCCAGCCGAAGCCGACTACTCCGATGCCAAGTCGACGGGTCATGGTGTGCTCCTCAGGGTGTGCGTGCTGATTCTGTCGTGCGTGCCGGCACCTGCCGGGCGGACGATGCGGGCGGCCCGGGCGATGGCGCCCGCCACGTCGCCGTCGGGCGGGTAGAGCAGCGCTCGGCCGACCACGAGGCCGCGGACGTTGGGCACCTGCATGGCTGCCTCCCACGACGCGAACGTGGCGTCGGGATCCGGGCCGGGCGTGCCGCCGAGGATGAGCGCCGGCAGCGTCGTGCACGACAGCATGCGCTGCGGGTTGCTGCTGGCCGGCACCTTCAGCCAGGTGCTGGTGGTGCTCGAGCCGAGGCCGCTGCCGATGGCGACGGCACGCAGCAGCGCATCCTCGTCGGCGAGCAGCGTTGCCCGGCCCGTGGCCGGATCGTGGTGGTAGGGAAGCGGCTCGACCATGATCGGCAGGCCGAGCGCAGCGCACTCGTCGACGGCGCGGGCGCATGCCTCGAGCGTGCGCGCCGTGCCGTGGTCGTCGTCGGCGATGCGCAGCAGCACCTTGCCGCCGTCGAGTCCGTTCGAGGCGATGGTGGCGGCGCTGTAGGCGGTCATCCGGTCGTCGAGTTCCCACTGCGCGCCGATGATGCCGCCGCGGTTCATCGTGCCGAACACGAGGCGGTCGTCGAGCGCATCGAGCGCGGCCAGGTCTTCGGCGATGTCGGCGCTGACCAGCACGCCGTCGACCTCGGGATTGGCGAGCGCAGTGAGCAGGGCCTCGAGGAGGCGGCGGCGGTCGGCCATCGCGAACGGCTCGCCCGGCACGCCCAGTGCGCCGCGTGCCGTGTGGTCGGCAGCGACGATGAACAGCCGGCCGTCTCGCAGCAGCGGGCGACGGCGACGGGCGGCGAGCTTCCCGAGCGGCAGCCGCGGGTGCTCGGCGCGGGCGGCGATGAGCCACTGCCAGCGGTCGTCATCCAAGTGCGGCATTGATCTCCTCGAGGTAGGGCATGTCGTCGGCGCACATCAGCCGTGCGGCGACGAGCGCGCCGGCGACGTTGCCGGCCCGTGCGCATCGTGCGAGGTCCCAGCCCGACAGCAGTCCGTGGCACAGCGCCCCGCCGAAGGCGTCGCCGGCGCCGAGGCCGCAGACGACCTCGACCGGGTAGGGCGCGATGCGCTCGCGCATGCCGTCGGCCGATGCCACCAGCACGCCGTCACCGCCCATCTTCACCACGGCGGCCTGCAGGCCGAGCGCCAGCAGGGCGTCGGCGGCGCGGTCGGGGTCGGTCTCGCCGACGGCGATCTCGCACTCGGTGCGGTTGCCGATGGCCATCGTCACGTGGGGCAGCACCTGGGCGAGCTCGGCGGTGGCATCCGATGGCCGCTGCCAGAACTGCGGCCGCCAGTCGAGGTCGAGGATGGTGTGCGTGCGGCGATCGCGCCACTCGAGCATCTGGTGGATCGTGCCGCGGCTGGGCTCGGCCGACAGGCACGACGTCGGGAACCAGAAGATCGGCACGTCGCGCACCACGGCAGCGTCGATGTCGGACGCCTCGATGTTGAGGTCGGGACCCTTGGGCTCGCGGTAGAAGACGATCTGCGGCTCGCCGGGGTCTTCCATGATGGCGAAGGCGAGCGGCGTGCGCAGCGCCGGATCGTCGGCGATCCAGGTGGTGTCGACCTTGAACGTGTGCTCGAGCGCGTGGCGGATGTAGCCGCCCATCGGATCGCTGCCGAGACGGGTGAACACGGCGGTGCGGTGGCCGAGGCGAGCGGTGGCCACGGCGACATTCGTCGCCGTGCCGCCGACCGACTTGCGGAACGTGCGCACCTGATTGAGGTGGGCGCCGATCTGCTCGGCGTAGAGATCGACGCTGATGCGGCCGACAGTGAGCAGCTCAAGCGGGCGGTTGGCGGTCATCGCAGCCTCATTCCTGTGGCGTCCGCCATCGGCACGCGCGGATCGGCGGGCATGTCGTCCCACGTGGCGCGCACCCAGTGGTGGGCCGGGTCGTCGCAGAACGCCATCGACCGCTCGCCGCCGGGGCCGGCGAGCACGTTGAGGTAGTACATGGTGTAGCCGGGTGCGGCGACGCACGGCCCGTGGTAGCCGCGCGGCACGACGTACATGTCGCCGTCGCGCACGGTGACGTGATCGTCGATGGCCAGGGGGTTGTTCATGGTGCTGTCGATGGTGCCGTCCGCCGGCTCGCCCGTGTAGGTGCGGTGCAGCCCGAATCCCTCTGGGGCATAGTCGGCGGTGCCGGCGCGGCCAATGCGGAAGTAGTAGATCTCCTCGTTGTTCACCGGGCACTCGGGCGAGTCGTCGTGCTTGTGCGGCGGATAGCTGCTCCAGTTGCCGTCGGGGGTGAGCAGCTCGACGCACATCAGCTTGTCGGCATGGGGCCATGCCTCGGGACTGGCGAAGTTGGTGACCTGCCGGGTGGCAGGCCCTGCGCCGCGGATCTCGATGCGCACGTCGCCCGTCGGGCCGTAGCGAGGCGGCAGGGCGCGGTCGCAGCGCGCAGACGGCAGCGCGATCTCGCCGCCGCTGGTGCTGCTGACCGTGTACTCGGTGTCGCGGCCGATGTACGCGAAGTCGGTGACGCGGGCGAAGACCGATGTCCGGCCCTCGACGGCGAACGACTGCCCGGCGGCGGTGACCGTGACGGCGGTTGCCGAGAGCGGCAGCACGATCAGCTCGGTGTCGCCCGAGTGCAGGGTGCGCGTCTCGCCGGCGGCCAGCGAGACGACATGGAGCCCGCAGTACGTCCACCCGGCGTCGGCGGGCGTGACGCGCAGCGGGTCGGTGCCGTGCGTAGCGGTGCCGGCCGGAATGTGACGTCGGGTCACGGCATCACCACGAGAGCCGCACGAGGCTGCCCGACTCGAGCGACTGGTAGGCGGCGTCGGCGAGCTGCAGGGCGCGCAGGCCGTCGAGACCGGTGGCGAGCGGCTCGCGCCCAGCGCTGACGGCGGCGACGAATTCGGCGACCTCGGCCTGGTAGGCGGGCATATAGCGCTCGAGGAAGAAGTTCATCAGCGGCGCGCGTGTGTAGCCGTGGCCGCCCGCGACCTCGGCGGTGGTCTCGTGGATGTTCTCGGCGCGGGCCATGCCCTTCGAGCCGTGCACCTCGATGCGCTGGTCGTAGCCGTAGGTGGCGCGGCGCGAGTTGTTGATCTGGGCCATCTTCCCCGAGGCGGTTCGCAGGGTGACCGCTGCGCTGTCGATGTCGGGCACCGACGCGATGGCCGGGTCGACGAGCACCGAGCCCACGGCGAACACCTCGCTGGGCTCCTCGCCCAGCAGGAAGCGGGCCATGTCGAAGTCGTGAATGGTCATGTCGCGCAGCAGGCCGCCCGAGCGCGCCATGTATTCGAGCGGCGGCGGGCCGGGGTCGCGCGAGGTGATCACGACCATCTCGACCGCACCGATGTCGCCGGCGTCGATGCGGTTGCGCACGGCACGGAAGTTGGGGTCGAACCGGCGGTTGAACCCCACCATCAGGGTGCTCTTGGTGTCGGTCACGGCATCGAGGCACTCGGCTACCCGCGCCACGTCGAGGTCGATCGGCTTCTCGCAGAAGATCGCCTTGCCGGCATGCGCTGCGCGGATGATGAGGTCGGCGTGCATGTCGGTGGGCGTGGTGATGAAGACCGCATCGATGTCGCGGTCGGCGAGGATGTCGTCGATCGATGCCACGTCGGCCCCGTGCGCTGCGGCGACGCCGGCGGCGGCATCGGGGAATGCGTCGGCGACGGCGGTCAGCACGGCACCGTCGGTGGCGCCGATGGCACTGGCGTGCACCTTGCCGATGCGGCCGGCGCCCAAGAGTCCGATGCGAAGTGCCATGGAGTGGTCCTGTCTGTGATGGAAGCGGTGGGTGTGGATAGTGAGGGCTGGGATGGCGCGACGTGCCTCAGTGGCTGGCGCGGCGCCAGTCGTGGGCATCGAGGATGCCAGCGAGTTCGGCTGGCGTGGCGCGTCGTGCGAGGGCATCGCCGACAAGGTCGCGCTGGGTCGGGGGCGTGAGGCCGCCCACCGGCGGATCGCGGTCGAGGTTGGTGGGGAAGGCGTAGCACTCGGTTGCTGCGGTCAGCACGTGCTCGAGCGAGTCGGCGTCGAGCGTGTCGGCCGCTTCGAGCAGTGCCGGATAGATGGCCTCGGCGATTCGCCGCGTGTCGATGGTCTCCATCGTGCGTCCCATCGACGACGACACCTGCAGCAGGTTGGCCATGCGCAGGATGTCGGCGGTGCGGTTGCTGCCGGCGGCATGCAGCAGGGCCGGGTTGAACCACACCATGTCGCCCTCGGCAAGCGCGAGCTGCACGTGCTCGGCATCGAAGTAGGCGATGACGTCGGGATGACGCCACGCCAGATAGCCCAGGGGATAGCGCTGCGAGCCGGGCAGGTAGATGGTGGGCCCCGACTCGACGGGCATGTCGCAGTGAGCGATGGCCCCCTGCAGCGTGAGCGCCGGCGAGAGGTGGTGCACGTGCAGCGGGTACTCGGCGGCGCGCTCGTCGGTCATGAAGCCGAGGTGGTAGTCGCGGTGCGGCATCTGGGCCTGCCCGCCCGGATTGACTCGGTTCACCTGCGAGCTGACCTGGTAGCCGGGGCCCAACCAGGCGCGGCAGCCGAGGGCGAGCATGTCGTTTGCGTAGTAGCGCACGAACGCAGCGGGCTCGGCGACGGCGAGCTTCTCGAACGCGTTCCACACGCGGTCGTTGGTGCCGGGCTTCGCGAAGTGGTCGCCCTGGGCCGAGCCAGCCGCGTTCTGCTCGTCGATCATGCGAGTGAAGGCTGCCGTGACAGGGCGAAGCACGTCGGCATCGACCGCGCCGCTGACGACGAAGATTCCTGCACCGTGCGCGAGCACGTCGGCCCATTCGTCGAGCAGCGCCAGCGGACCGGATGCGGCGATGTGCTGGCGGAGTGCGGCGGCGTCGTAGACGGGCACGCCGCTGCGGATGTCGGCAGCGAGCGCGGGCCGCGGCATCGGCAGCTCGACGGCGGCTCGCAGGCCGTCGACGGAGACTGTCGACGGATCGATGCGCGAGTTGGCAGCGGCGCCGGTGCGCAGGTCGTTCGACATGAAGGCCTCCTCAGTTCTCCACCACGGTGGTCTCCACCGTGTAGTGCTCGGCGTGGTACACGGTGCGCGTCAGCTCGACGCGTCGGCCGGTGACGTCCTGCATGATGCGGTGCATCGTGACGAGCGGATCGCCCACCTCGATGCCCAGCTGCTGCGCCTCCCAGGCGTCGGCGGCCTTTGCGCCGTGGCGCTGGAAGGCGAGGTGCGGCCTGACCCCTCGCTCGCGGAGCAGGTCGTAGAGCCCGCGCGAGGTGAGGTGGGCCACGGTGAGGTCGCTGGCCACCTCGGGTATCAGCCAGTTGCGCAGCACGGCGAGGGGCTGGCCGCCGGCGGCGCGAATCCGCACCATCTGCACGACGTCGTCACCCGGCTGCACGTGGAGGGCATCGGCGCATTCGTC
>JBJTRF010000156.1:0-16903 GCA_046076025.1 Ilumatobacteraceae bacterium | reverse complement strand
TGCTGGTCGGCGGCGCGACCGACAGGTTGAGATAGGCGAGGCCGCCCTCGGCGACGACGGCGCCCGCTACGGCGACAATCATCATCGACAGCAGCGTCGGCACCACGTTGGGCAGTACCTCTCGGCGCACGACCCGGGCGTTGCTGGCGCCGAGCGAACGCGCGGCGAGCACGAAGTCTCGGTTGGCGATGCTGAGGGTAAGGGCCCGCACGATGCGGATGGTCGGCCCGAGGTAGATGAGGGCGATGGCGAGGACGACCGTGAGCAGCCCGCGGCTGTCGGTGAAGGCGACGATCGACGCGGCGAGCAGCATGGTGGGGAATGCCATCAGCACGTCGGCCGAGAACAGCGACACCTGCTCGAACGACCGGCGTCGGTAGCCGGCGACGAGCCCGATGAAGCCACCCACCACCGACGACAGCAGCACCGCGGAGATGCCGACCGTGATGCTGACGCGTGCGCCGTGCACGGTGCGCGACAGCAGGTCGCGGCCGAGCTGGTCGGTGCCGAGCAGGTTCTGCCCGGTGGGGATGCTCAGCGGGATGCCCGCACGGGTGTCGGCGGGATCGAACAGCGGGAGCACGTCGGCGAGCAGTGCGCTGACGGTGAGCAGCACGAGCCACGCTGCGGCAACCCACACGACGGGCCCGTACGAGCGCCGCTGCTCGCCGACGGCCACCGGCGTGTCGTGGCCGTTCATCGCGCCACCGCAGTGCGGATGCGCGGGTCGATGACGCCGTGCAGCAGGTCGACGGCGAAGTTGACGAGCACGAAGCCCACCGTGAGCACGACGACGGCACCCTGCAGTGCCATGAAGTCGCGGTTGCTGATGGCGTCGATGGTGAAGCGGCCGAGGCCAGGCAGCGCGAAGATCGACTCGACCACCACGGTGCCGCCGATCATTCGCCCGAGGGTGATGCCGGCAAGCGTGACGACGCCGATCGACGATGGCCGCAGTGCATGACGCAGCACGATCCGCCGTGTCGGGTTGCCCTTGGCGCGGGCGAACCACACGAAGTCCTGGTCGAAGGTGCTGATGAGGTCGGTGCGCAGCACTCTGGCGTACATTGCCACCGGTTCGAGCCCGAGCGCGATGGCAGGCAGCAGCAGCGACCTGAGACTGCCGAGCGGGTCCTCTGTCAGCGGCACATAGCCGGTGGTGTCGAACCAGCCGAGCTGCACGGCGAACACGGCGATGAGCGCGATTGCGACGAGGTAGCCGGGCGTAGCGATGAGGCCGAGCTGCACGGCACTGATGGCGCGGTCGAGCCACGAGCCCGGACGCATCGCGCCGAAGATACCCATCGGCACGGCGAGGGCCAGCGCGATGAGCTGTGAGAGCACGACCAGCTGCAGGGTCACGCCGAGGCGCTCGCCGAGTGCCTCGGCGATGGGCTGGCGCGTGCGGTAGCTGTGGCCCAGGTCGCCCGTGACGGCGTCGCCGACCCAGCGCGCATAGCGGACGGGCAGCGGGTCGTCGAGGCGCAGCTCGGCGCGCACGGCCGCGCGGTCGTCGTCGGTGGCATTGGCCCCGAGCACCGTGGTGACCATGTCGCCCGGGAGCAGGCTGATCATCGCGAACGATGCCGCCGTCACGGCGAGCAGCACCGCGACGAGTCGCAGCAGCCGGACGCCGAGTGGTCTCACTGGAGCAGCCAGACGTCCTTGAGGAAGAACCGCCCGCCGGTGATCGACTGGCCGGACGTGCCGTCAGGCAGCAGGAAGCCGCCCATGCCCAGCACGCTCGGCGGCGTGATCACCGCGAACTGGTTGGTACCGGTCCAGATGAAGGGCACGTTGTCGCCGAGGATCTTCTGCACGATCGCATACTGCTCCTTGCGGGCGTCCGGATCGGTGAGGCGGCGTCCCTCGTCGAGCGCGGCGTCCATCTCGGGCGTGCTGAAGCCGGAGAAGTTGAGTCCGGTTCCGGAGTGGAAGTCGCTGTAGTCGGCATCGGGGTCGCCGCCGCCGACACCGCCCCACAGGATCACCTGGTACTCACCGGCGATCACGGCGGAGATGTTCTCGCCCTGGGCCCGCGACACGAGGTTGGCGGTGACGCCGATCTCGGCCCACATCGACTGGAACAGTTCCTGGTAGCTGGTGATGAACGGGTCCTGGCCGCCGGCGAACTCGATCTCGACGGGCGTGCCCTTCTCGGCCACGTACTCGTCGATGAGTGCCTTCGCACCCGCGGGGTCGAACTCGGGGTAGTTGCTCTCGGTGAACCAGAACGAGCTGTCAGCGTAGGGCCCGGTGAGCTTCTGCTTCACGCCGGTGGCGTCGAGGTAGTCGTACAGGCGGTCGATGTCGACCGACATGGCAAGGGCCCGGCGGACGCGCACGTCGTCGAGCGGTGCGCTGCGGGTGTTGAGCATCACCATGTCGGGCTCGCTCGGCGCGCCGATCGTGACAGTGAGGTCGCCGGCCGACTGCTGCTCGAGGTAGGCGGTGATGTCGGAGGTGTCGGCGGTGTAGTACACGTCGATATCGCCGACGTCGAAAGCGGCCTTGCGGCTCGTCGAGTCGGGAATCGGCCGGAACTCGACAGTGTCGAGCCAGGCAGGTGCCTGCCAGTAGCCGTCGAAGCGCTCGACGGTGAGGTGGTCGTCGGGCACCCACTCCACGAACGAGAACGGGCCGGTGCCGATGGGTGCACGGCCGCCCTGTGGGTCGGCGAGCATCGCCGGGGCTGCCATGTAGCCGACCTGGGCGCCGATGTCGCCGGTGAGCGAGTTGGGGAACGTCGACCACGGCGCCGACATGGTGAGCTCGAGGGTGAGCGGATCGGCGACGGTCATCGATGCGAGCAGCTGCAGCTGCGAGCTGTAGGCGGGGCTGGCCTGGACGGCGGCGAAGTTGAGGCGCACTGCCTCTGCATCGAGGACCTCGCCGTTGTGGAACTCGATGCCGTCGCGAAGGGTGATGGTCCAGACGGTGGCGTCGTCGTTGGCCTCGATCGACTCGGCGAGGTAGGGCACGACCTTGCCCGAGGCGTCGTAGGAGGCGAGGGTGTCGAAGATGGCCTTGGCAACGACGTGGCCGCCGTTGCCCCACGGGTCGACGTGCGGGTGGTAGCCGGGTGACTCGGCATCGAGGCCGACGATGAGCGAGCCGCCGCTCACCGGGTTGAGCGTGGGGTCGACGGTGGTGGAGGGATTGGTGAACACCGGCGCCTCGGTGGTGCCGGGTGCCATGCCGGTCGTGGTGGTGGCGGCGTTCGGGTCGTTGCCGCCGCAGGCGGCCGTCGCGGCGCCGAGTGCGACGAGTCCGGCGAGGCCGAGGAGGCGACGCCGGGTGAGCGGCAGTGGCGACGCAGCGCCGACCGTGCTGCGACCGAGACTGCGAACCATGTGAGGACCCCCGGAAGTGCGCGCCCGCCGAGCGGGACAGCACCGATTATTGCACGCTGTACAAGTAGCCCGTGCACCGGGCCGGATCCCCTGTTGGAGTCGGATCCCTCGCCGGAGGCCGGTGCGGCGAGGTCCGGTGCAGGATCAGCCGGCGCGCACGGCGCGCAGCACGACGACGTCGCCTTCCTTGACGGTCATCTCGGCTGCCCGGCCGTCGGGCCCGAACTCGACGTGGGTCTCCAAGGGCCCCGTCTGGCTGAACAGCACCCCGTGCACGTCGCAGAACGCCTCCTGGACGCCGAAGCGCAGGCCCGGCACCTCGTTGAACAGCCGGCCACCCTCGGCCCACACCCGGATGAGCGGCATCTCGATGCCGGCGACGATGCGGTACTCGCCGGCGTAGCGCTGCAGGTCGTCGTCGCTGAGGGTGGCGAGCTGCTTGGGCTCGGGCATGTAGCCGGGCCAGCCGTATGCATCGGCGATCCCGTTCAGCACCTCGCGGAACAGCAGCAGGCCCGACGTGGCGTTGGTGAGCACCACGGCCCCGTCGCCCGACTCGAGATAGAGGTCGGTCTCGCTCTGGTAGCCGTCGTTCGAGCCGCCGTGGTTGATCCGGTGCGTGGGCCTATCGCCGAGCACGCGGAAGCCGAGTCCGAACGCGCTGCGGTCGTGGCGCGTCACCATCTCGCGGGCGAGCGGCTGCCCGAGTACGGCGTTGGGCTCGCCGTGTACTGCGGCGCGCACGGCGATCAGGAACGCGGCGTAGTCGCGCGCCGTGCTGAACAGCCCGCCCGCCGCCTTCTCGGGCGACAGCATCTAGCCGCCAGGCGCGGGGTGCCCGCTGTCGCCGCGGCCGGAGGCGACGTCGTGGTGGAACGCAGCGGGGAGCGGATGTCGGTAGGTGCTGCGGGTCATCCCGAGCGGCCCGAACACCATCTCGTCGGCCACATCGGCGAAGTCGCGGCCGAGCACGTCCTCGACGACGAGCTGCGAGATCAGGTAGCCGCCGCCCGAGTAGCGGTTGGTGCCGTCGTATGGGCGGTCGACGACGACGGCCGGCATCTTCGAGGGCGGGCGGCCCTCGAGCAGGTCGATCACGCTGGGCACCGGCGAGCCGTCGCGCGGCACGACGCCCCAGCCGTTCACCGTCAGTCCCGCGGTGTGGCTGAGGCATCGGCGCAGCGTCACCGGGTTGGCCGCCGTGAGGTCGTTGTCGGGCACCTGCCAGCGACGGAGGTATGCGTTGACCGGCGTGTCGAGGTCGAGCACGCCGCGTTCGACCTGCTGCAGCACGATCAGCGCGGCGAGGGGCTTGCTGCACGAGGCAACCATGTAGATGGTGTCCGGTCCGCACGGATCGAGCGATCGATGCCCGGCGGCGTCGGCACTGCCGCCGCGACCGTCGGCGTCGAGGTGTCCGTAGCCGCCCACCCAGTCGATGTGCCCGTCCTTCATCACGGCGACCGACCTGCCGGGGCATCGATAGTGGGCGAGTCGCTCGCCGATGGTCCATGCGGTGTCTCGGCCGGCGATGCGAACGATCGGCAGCAGGCCGTGCTCGACTCGGTCTCGAAGGGCGGCGGTGTCGTGGCTGGGTGCGGGGGTCATCGGCCCTCCCGTGGTCGCCGGCAACTGGCGGCACTACTCTTGCACACTGTTCAAGAACCTGGCGAGAGCAGGCGCGGCCCCGCGGGCTGCGTGCCACGATCGGCGGACGCGTCGACGAAGGAGTGCGCGGTGCAGTATTACGGTCACGGACATCACGGTCACGGGCAGCACGGGCTGACGGGCATGAACGAACGGGCGCTCGAGGCGCTCGGTTCGTGGCGGATCGAGCACGTGGCCCTCTCCATCGACCTGCCCGCCGATCCGTTCGGCACCCGTGACGCCGACGATCCGGCGGCGCGACTCGCCGTCACTGCTCGCTCGACGCTGCTGCCGGTGGGCGATGGCCCGCTCGAGGCACTGGTGCTCGACGGGCGCAGCCTCGACTTGGGTTCTGTGGTGGTCGACGGCCGTCGACTGGGCAGCGGCGAGTACTCGGTCGACGAACGGTCGCTCACGGTGCCGGCGACGGTGCTGGCGGCCTCGCCGGGCGCGTCCGACCGGCGCTGGATCATCGAGGTCGCCACCACGTCGCCGCTCGGCGGCGCCGCCGACCCGGGCATCACCCGTCGCCAGGGAATGGTGAGCACGACAGTCGAGCCGCAGGGCTTCCGCCGCCTCACCTACTTCATCGACCGACCGGCCAACCGCGCCACGTTCGACGTCACCCTGGCGGGTGACCCGGCGCTGTACCCCTACCTGCGCAGCAACGGCACTCTCGTCGGCGGCGGCGTGCATCCCGACGGACGCCACTGGGCGCAGTTCGCCGACCTGGTGCCGAAGCCCTCGTACCTGTTCGCGATGGTGGCCGGCGACCTCGTCACCACGTCGCGGGCGCACGCCACGCCCGCCGGCCGCACCATCACGCTGACGGTAGCCGCGCCACCCGACCAGATCGCGGGTGCCGACTTCGCACTCGACGTGCTCGAGCGGGCGATGTCGTTCGACGAGTCGAATGGCGCTATCGAGCACGACCTCGACGAGCTGGTCTTCGTGTCGGTGCCCGCCTACCCGGATGCCACCGAATATCACGGACTGATGTTCTTCGAGTCGTCGCTGCTGATCGCCGATCCGCGCGGCGTCACCGACGACGACCTGCTGCTGATCGCCGCCAACGTGGCCCACGAGTACGGGCACCACGTGCGCGGCAATCGGGTCACGGTGCGCTCGTGGGGACAGCTGACCCTCAAGGAGGGGCTCACGGTGCTGTTGGGCCAGAACGACGTGCGTGCCGACATGCTGGGTCCGGCGGCGCGAATCCTCGACGTGCTCGACCTGCGCCGCCTGCAGTTCCCCGAGGAGCTCACGATCGGGGCGCCGCCGGTGCGCGGCGAGCTGTCGGGCACCGGCGACGGCGCAGATCCGGCTTCGCTCTACAACCGCACCACGTATCTGAAGGGGGCCGAGGTGTTCGGGATGCTGCGCACGCTCCTGGGCCCTGCCCGGTGGCTCGACGCGTTCAACGAGTTCGTGCGCCGGTTCGACCTCGGCGCCGCCGGCGTCGACGACTTCCTAGCCGTCCTGCGCGACCTGCACGGTGCCGACGCACTGGCGGATGGCGAGTCGACAGGGGCGGCAATCGATGGCATCGCCCGGTGGTTCACCGTGCCCGGCAGGCCGAGCCTTGTCGTCGACGTCGAGCGGGGCGACGATCCCGACCATGCGCTGGTACGCGTGCGCCGCGTCGATGCCGGGGCCGCCGATCCGGCCCGCCACGTGTCGGTGCCGCTCGTCGTCGCAGCACGCGACGCAATGGGCACGCCGCTGGCGCTCGCCGCCGACGGGGCGACGCCCGCCGCCGAGCATGTGCTGCTGCTCCACGGCAGCGAGCGATCGGTCAGCCTCCGCGGCGCCGGTGCCCGCGACGCGGTGATCGCCCCGCTTCGCCGCTACTCGGCGCCGGTCGACCTCGCCGTCGACGCGTCGAACGAGCACCTCGCCGTCGCGGTGCAGCACGATGACGATCCGTTCACGAGGTGGTGGTCGGCCGAGGAACTGAAGATCAGGTTCGTCGACGCGCACCGCGCCGGCCGGCAGTCCGACGCCCGCTCGGCCATGGGCGCCCTCGTCAGCAGCCTCGCCGCCGTGCTCGACGCCGTGCTCGACACCGGCGGCGGCGGCGACCAGCTGCTGGTGGCGCAACTGCTGGCGGCACCCGACGAGTTCATGCTCGGCGACCGCGAGCAGTCGATCAATGTCGACGGCGTGGCGGCAGGCCTGGCGACGCTGAACGCCGCGGTCGGCGGGGCACTGCACGATCGCCTCCTCGGCATGGCCGCACAGGTGCACGCGTCTCCCGGCAGCGCAGATGCGGGCGGCATCGCGCGGCGGTGGCTCGTCGAGCCGGTCCTGGCACCGCTGCTGGCCTCGGGCAGCGATGAGGCGTTCTCGCTGGCGGTGTCGATGACGGCCTGTGCCGACCACACCGTCGCCATGCGGGCGCTCGCCCAGCTGCTGCACCACGACGCGTCGCCTGCCGACGATCTCATCGCGGCCGCCTATGCGCGCTGGCGTGATGCGCCCAAGCTGGTCGACCGCTGGCTGCGCGCCCAGTCGGGCGCGCGGCGCAGCGACACGATCGAGCGCGTTGCGGCGCTCGCAGCAGGGCCGCTCTACGACCGCAGCGACCGGGCCCGGGTGATGGCGGTGTGGTTCCCCTTCGCCACGCGAAATCGCAGCGTGTTCCACCACCCGTCGGGCGAGGGCTACCGCATCTTCTGCGACGCGCTCGGGCCGCTGCTGGCCGAGAACGCCGGCCTCGCCGTGCGGCTCGTGGGCGACCTGCTGCAGTTCCGGCGCTTCGATGCGCACCGCGCGGCGCTACTGCGGGCCGAGCTCGAGCGGATGGCCGACATGCCGGGCCTGCCCGACTTCGCCGTGGGCATCCTCCGCCACCTGCTCTCGACCTGAGGCCGGCCCCGACGCTGGAGCGGTTCCGGGGAGAGGATTCGAACCTCTATACGCAGATCCAAAATCTGCTGTCCTGCCATTGAACGACCCCGGAGCGGACGCAGCCGAGGCTACCGGTCGCCCGCAAACGGGCGAGGGCGCTGGCGGGCATCGGGTGAGACGGCCGGGCTGCAGCGGGACGGCGTCGACGGGGTGGCGTCCGTGGGTGCCAGCGGATAGCGTGGCCAAACCATGGGATCGCTCATCAAGAAGCGCCGCAAGCGCATGCGCAAGAAGAAGCACAAGAAGATGCTTCGCCGCACGCGTCACCAGCGCCGCTAGTCATCACCCCGTCACGGGCCCCGTGCCCATTCGCCTCGGCGGCCGACTGTGCCCTGCACGGCCCGGCCGCCGTTGCCGCGCCATGACCCCTTTCGATGGGCGGCGGCGATCGCCGCTGATCGATCTATCGGTAATGATCCGAGCGTGCGTTGACCGCCTCGACACCGCAGGATTCACTGTGGACTGTCGGCCGACGACAGCGTCGGTGTCCGACACCGGAGGCGAACATGGCGGCGGCGATGATGGCGGCGGCGAGGCGAAGCGTCCGAGGACGCGTGGGGACTGCGATGCTCGTCGCCGTCATGGCAGCGGTCGCGCTTGCGAATGCCGCGACGAACGGTGCTGAGACGACGGCGAGCCTGTCGGCTCGTAGCGAGGATCCGGTGGTGCTGCTGGGCAGCAGCGTGCCGGGTCTCTCGGGCGTGCTGCCATCACGGGTCGTTGCATTCCGCTATGCGGGCGCATGGCAGCAGGTTCCGGTGCAGGTCGACGAGCGCGCGGCGCGAGACCTTGGCATCGTCTACAACTCGGCACCGGTCGGTGTCGTCGTCACGGTGTACACCGACTCCACGACGTGGACCGGGCCCGACGCCAACCAGTTCGTCGATGCCGACGACGAGATTGTCGTCATGGCGAAGGACGCCGGTGCATTGGCGCCTGCTGGCAGTCCGGCCGGCACCGTCGGCTCGCGGACTCGGCTGACGATCACCGATCCGATCAGCAACTCCGTTGGCTACGTGTACCTCTTCGCCCAGAACGGCAGCCTCCGGCAGGACGCGGGCAGGCCCTACGTGCGCTATGACTTCCGTCTGCTGTCAGGCGCCTACAAGCCCACCTACAAGCTCTCGAAGGGGCCGAACCCGGAGGACTCCACCGTGACGACGGCGGCGTACGTTCGCCACTTCTCCGACCGATGGATCGACGACGTGCTGCAGAATCGGCTGGGGTCCGGCGTCGACATCCTCGATCGCCACAAGTTCCTCTTCGCACCGGACGACTGCCTGCGATCAGAGGACACCTTCAGCAGCGGCCGAGGCGCGTTCATCGCCAACATCACTGGCCCGGTCCGGGCCATCAGGTCGCTGCTGGGGGCGAACAGTGGTCCGCTCACGCAGCGAGACCACCTCTTCTACGAGCGGCGCCACGACATCCGCACGTTCATGAGAGTGCATGCCGTGGTGGGCGGAATGGACTTCTTCGACTACAGCCCTGCGGCGAGCGGGATGCGCTATCGGAACAACCTCAACACCGGCGGTGTGGTGGTCGACGGCGCTCGTGATGCCGTCATGACGGGAACCCTGTCATGGGAGTCGGTCAGCGGCACGCAGGGATCGGTGACGATTGTCCACACCGGCGAGACCAACATCCCCAGTCTCACTCCGAGCAGCTACTACCTCGACACCACGTCGCCGACCAGCAGGGAACGGCAGTGCACCGGCGACATGTGGGCCTATGGCGCCAGTGGCCCATGGATCAACACGCCAATCCCGTCCACTGATCCGACGACGGGAAGCTCGTTCTTCCTTCGGCGGTTCCGCTCGCTGTACTTCGACGCTCCGGGCGTGACGGCCGTCCAGTCGGCGGCACGGGTGTCGCAGGTCAGCCAGCCGCTGCGGGTCGTCGCTGCCGCCGACTAACGACGGCGCGCTCGCGGGGCCGCGCCTCGCCGGTGATTACGCCTCGTCGTGCCGAATCGTGGAGGTTTGCCGTACCAGCGCTCGTCGGCCGCTCGGCGCCAAGTCGTCGAAGGCGTGGTCGATGTCGTGGTGGCCGTGCACGAACCAGGTGCCGCCGCTGCCGGCGAGTACGGGCGTGACACCGGTGGCGTCGCCCAGGCGGTCGCGCCAGGGCGCGAGCTCGGGAGCGACGGCGAGGGCCGCCGGCTCGAGATCGTTCGGCCCGTGTGCTGTCGGCCCGCCGAGTTGATCCCACGCCGCGTACACCGCAGGCGTGCTGACGTGGATGGGCGGCACGACCAGGGTGACATCAACTGCCGCGAACGGCAGCGGCTCGACGATCTCGCCGATGCCGCGCACCCGCGCCCGGCCGCCCACCACGCAGTAGGCGACGTCGGCACCGAGGGCGACGGCACGTGCCGGGTCGCGCAGGCCCGCCCAGCGCAGCACTGCAGCGGCGTCGCTCGAGCCGCCACCGAGGCCGCCACCGTGGGGCAGTTGCTTGTGCAGGTGCACCGCGGCGCTGCGGCCCGCCAGTCGCAGGGCTGCGGCGACGAGGTTGCGGTCGTCGAGCGGCACGCCCTCGGCGAAGGGCCCGTCGGCCGTGATGCCCGACCGGCCGGGCGTGATGTCGAGCCGGTCTGCCCAGTCGAGCGACACCATCTCGGCGTCGATGAGGTGGTAGCCGTCGTCGCGCACCCCGGTGACGCGCAGCGAGAGGGTGAGCTTGGCCGGGGCGATGATGCTCACCGCCGGTGCGGCCGAGTCCGGCGCCGCGTCGGGTGCGTCGCTCGCGGTCATTGGCCGGTCGCCTCGCTCGCGGTGAGGGCTCGGCGTGCCATCACCAGGCAGCCCCACTCGACGACGTCGAGTTCTTCGGGCCGCCGCGTCGAGTCGATGCTGGCAGCCTCGAATGCCTCGACCGGCATCACCGCGGCGAGCGACCGGCGCAGCATCTTGCGCCGCTGCTGGAAGGCGGTGCGCACCACCTCGAACAGTTCGGCGGCGGGCGCCTCGGTGGGGGGATGCGCACGCCGTTCGATGGCGACGAGCGACGACTCCACATTGGGCCGCGGCACGAACACGCTGGCCGGCACGTCGCCGACAATGCGCGCCGTAGCCCAGTAGGCGACCTTCACGTTGACGGCGCCGTACTGTGGCGTGCGCGGCGCAGCGCAGAAGCGCTCGGCGGCCTCGCGCTGCACCATCACCAGCATTCGCCGGATCGGTGCGACGTCATCGAGCAGGTCGCACACCATTGGTGTCGCCACGTTGTACGGCAGGTTGGCGACGAGCACCCAGCGATCGTGCCCGGCGAGCAACTCGCGCCAGTCGAGGCGCATCGCGTCGGCCTCGACCACCGAGACGTTGTCGCACGAGCCGACGACATCGCGCAGCATTCGGGCGACACCCGTGTCGATCTCGACGGCGGTGATCGACGCGCCGGTCTCTGCCAGCGCAAGGGTGAGCGAGCCGAGGCCGGCGCCGATCTCGACGACGTGGTCGCCGGTGCCGACACCCGCCAGCCGGGCGATGCGGCGCACGGTGTTGGGATCGGCAACGAAGTTCTGGCCGAGGTCGCGGCGCGGCGCGAGGCCGCCGTGGGCCAGCAGGTCGCCGATGGCGGTGCGGCTGTGCACCGCTACCAGTTGATGCGCACCGGGATGGGTGCGTCGGTGAGGCGGGCGATCTCGGAGAACTGATCGCTGTCGAGCACGATCTCGACACCGGTGGGCGGTGTCTTGCCGTACGTGTTCACGCAGAGCGTGGTCTGGCCGTTGTTGAGGTTGGTGACCTGCAGCGTGGCCTGGTCGGGAGCGACCCCCGTGGTGCAGGGGCGGCTGAGGTCGTCGTCGTAGCGGCCGTGGCTGGCCCGGCCGATCACGATGTTGCCGCTCGGGGGCGGCGGCACGAGCACCTGGCCGGGTGCCGCTGCATCGACGTCGCCGTCGCCGGCCACGAAGACCGGTGCATCGGGCTCGTAGCGAGTGGTGGGCGGTGCGGTCGGCGAGCCGTTTAGGCCGGCCCCCTGCGCCACGGTGGGCTCGTCGTCGCCGCCGGACACGATGAGCACGAGCACGGCGACGACCGTGAAGATCGTGGCGAAGAAGGCGCGGCGTCGGTCGACGGGGTTCATGGCAGGGTCGGCGCCCGCACTGGCACGGGCACGCCCCAAGCGTACGGCGCGCCGGCGGGCTCGCGCGGGCGGTGGGCCCGCCCGCTCAGGCGCTGACGGCGAGGCCCGGGAAGGCGTCGAGGGCGGCAGCCGACGTGCTGCGGCGGATCTCGGCGGCACTCACGCCGCGGAGGTCTGCGAGGAACTGGGCGACATGCGCGACGAAGGCCGGCTGGTTGGTGCGGCCGCGGCGCGGCACCGGGGCGAGGTACGGACTGTCGGTCTCGACGAGCATGCGGTCTGCGGGGCACTGCAGGGCGGCATCGCGCAGTGGCCCGGCGGTGGGGAAGGTGACGATGCCGCTGAAGCTGAGGAAGGCGCCGAGGTCGAGGCATCGGCGGGCCTCGTCGGGG
The DNA here is from genome assembly GCA_046076025.1 of Ilumatobacteraceae bacterium. Classification (GTDB taxonomy): domain Bacteria; phylum Actinomycetota; class Acidimicrobiia; order Acidimicrobiales; family Ilumatobacteraceae; genus UBA668. Next base: position 4,509 of record JBJTRF010000156.1, on the reverse strand, counting down.
CCGCCGGTGAAGCAGTGGAACACGGTGCGCTCGGGCATGCCCTCCGCGGCGAGCACGTCGAAGGTGTCGTCCCACGCATCGCGCGTGTGGATCACGAGCGGCAGCCGGTGCTGGTGGGCGAGCGCGATCTGCGCGGCGAACGCAACGCGCTGCGCATCCCGCGGCGAATGGTCGTAGTAGTAGTCGAGGCCGGCCTCGCCGACAGCGATCACCCGTGGATGCTCGAGATAGCCGGCGATCGTGTCGACGCCGTGCACGGCCTCGTGCGGGTGCAGGCCGGCGGTGGCGAAGACGTCGTCGTGCTGCTCGGCGACGGAGATCGCTGCGGCGGTGGTCGGGGCGTCGCAGCCGACGGTGAGCATCCGCCACACGCCCGCCGCGCGGGCCTCGGCGAGCACGTCGTCGAGCGGCACGCCGCGCGTGTCGTAGAGATGGCAGTGGCTGTCGATGAGCCGGTCGCCGGCGTCGATGTCTGCAGCAGCCGTTGCGACCATGGCGGGCAGGCTACGACGCGGTGATGGCGCGTCGCGGGAAGAGCGGCTCGCCCTTCTCGACCGGCGACCCGCCGGGATACCCGCCCCATGCGGCCGCAGCGGGGAGTCGCTGGTCGACGACGCGGCCGGCCATGCCGCTGCGCTCCCACACCGCCTGGGCGGCGCGCGGCACGGCGGGCGAGGCCAGCACGGCGACGATGCGCAGCACCTCGAGTGCATCGCCCATCACGCGGTCGACGGCTGGGCCGGGCTCGGCCTTCCACGGCTCGTTGGCCTCGAGGTAGGCGTTGGCGGCGCGGATGATCTGCCAGGTGGCATCGAGCGCGCGGCTGGGCTGCATCTCATCCCATGCCGCTGCCGCTGCTGCGTACTGCTCGGCCACCGTGTGGGCGAGCGGCGAGTCGGGCGATGGTGCAGGGCCGATGCCGCCGCACTTCTTGCCTACGACGGTGGCGACGCGCGCGGCCAGGTTGCCGAGGTTGTTGGCGAGGTCGGCGTTGTAGCGGGTGAGGAGTCCCTCGTAGGTGAAGTCGCCGTCCTGGCCGTACGACGTCTCGGCGAGCACGTAGTAGCGGAACCCGTCGACGCCCACGTCGTCGACGAGGTCGAGCGGGTTCACGACGTTGCCCTGCGTCTTGCTCATCTTCTCGCCGCCCACCAGCAGCCAGCCGCCGACTGCCCAGCCAGCCGGTGGCTCGAGCCCGGCGCTCATCAGCATCGCCGGCCAGTAGACGCAGTGGTGCCGGATGATGTCCTTGCCGATCAGGTGAATGCCCGGCCACCACTCGCCGAAGCGGCCGGCGTCGGAGCCGTAGCCGATGGCGGTGATGTAGTTGGCCAGGGCATCGAACCACACGTAGGCGACGTGGCGCTGGTCCCAGGGCAGGGGTATGCCCCACGTGAGGCTGGTGCGGCTGACCGAGAAGTCGCGCAGGCCGCTTCGGATGAGGCCGAGTGCCTCATTGCCGCGGAACTCGGGCTTGATCGCGCCGGGATGTGCCGCGTACCAGTCGAGCAGCCGCTGCTGAAACCGGCTGAGTCGGAAGAAGTAGTTCTCCTCCTCGTAGTACTCGACCTTTCGCCGGTGGATGCGGCACAGGTCGCCGTCGTCGAGCTCGTCGTCGGTGTAGTACTCCTCGCACGCGACGCAGTACTTGCCCTTGTAGACATCGAGCTCGATGTCGCCGGCGTCGTAGCAGCGCTGCAGCAGCTCGGCCACGCCGGTCTTGTGACGCTGCTCGGTGGTGCGGATGAAGTCGTCGTTGGTGATGTCGAGCCGCTGCCATGCCTGCGCATAGAGCGGGGCGATGCCGTCGACGAACTCCTGTGGCGACTTGCCCGCCTGCTCGGCGTAGTCGTGCACCTTCTGGCCGTGCTCGTCGGTGCCGGTGAGGAAGTGGACGTCGTCTCCGAGCAGTCGGTGCCAGCGGGCAAGTGCGTCGGCGACGATGGTGGAGTAGGCGTGTCCGAGATGCGGCTGGGCGGTGACGTAGTAGATCGGCGTGGTGATGTAGAAGCGGCTCATGGCGGTGGCGTCCCCTCGGGAGTGCGGTCGGTCGGAATGGCGGTCGTCGGTGCGGTCAGGCACCGGTGCGCATTCGGCGGGACGACGAGCGGCTCACGGGCGCCAGCCTACGCGCCGCCTGCGGCCTCCCGCACCAGTCGGCTGTCTGGCTAGGGTCGATGGCGTGCAGCAGCGACGCGAACTCGGCCCGCATGTCAGCGTGCTGTTCGGACACGAGCAGGGCAAGTATCCCGACGGCAACACGGTGCTGGTCTGTGGCACCGAGGCGACGATGGCCATCGACCCGGCGCTGTCGGCGCGCACGGCCTCGCTCGAGGTCGATGTCGTGGCGCTCACCCACGCCCACGAGGACCACGTTGCCGGCGTGTCGGCCGTGGCACATCGCACGCTGATGGTGCACGAGGCCGATGCGCCGGCACTGCGCGACCGCACCGAGCTGATGCGCATGTACGGGATGCCCGAGGCCGACTGGCCGGCGATGGACGCCATCGTGGCCGAGCGATTCCACTACGACGGCTGGCCCGATGCGCAGGGCTTCGCCGCGGGCGCGGTGGTCGACCTTGGTGGCGTGACGGTGCGTGCCGTGCACGCGCCGGGCCACACGCGCGGCCACACGGTGTTCCTCCTCGAGCCCGACGGCGTGCTGGTGACCGGCGACATCGATCTCAGCACCTTCGGCCCCTACTACGGCGATGCCTACAGCGACCTCGACGACTTCGAGTCGACGCTGCGCGAGGTACGCGGCATCGAGGCCCGCCACTACGTCACGTTCCACCACAAGGCGGTGATCGACGGCCACGAGGCGTTCGCTGCGGCCATCGACTCGTATTCGGGCGTGATCGAGCGTCGATCGGCGGCGCTGCTGGCCCTCCTCGACGGCCCGCGGACGTTCGAGCAGTTGGTCGAGGTGGGCATCCTCTACCGCCCCGGCACTCGACCGGCGGTGTTCGGCGAGTCGGCCGAGCGCTACACGATCCGCCGCCACCTCGAGCGCCTCGTGCGCGAGGGACGAGCGTCGAGTGCCGGCAGCGGGGCGACTCAGGAGTGGGCGCGGGCGTAGCGCATGCCGGCGGCGATGCCGGCGGCGAACAGCGACACGCCGGCAGCCACCTGGGCGCTGCGGCGCACCACTGCCTTGGTGCGCTGGCTGAACACCACCACCGGCCAGCCGCGCGAGCCGGCCACGCGCTCGAGTTTCTGGTCGGGGTTCACGGCAACGGGGTGGCCGACGGCCTCGAGCATCGGCAGGTCGCTCGCCGAATCGCTGTACGCGTAGCACTGAGCGAGGTCGAGTCCCTCCCAGCGGGCGAGCTCGCGGATGGCCTCAACCTTGCCGTGCCCGTAGCAGAACGGCCCGACGAGCGAGCCCGTGTAGATGCCGTCGACGATCTCGCTGCGCGTGCCGATGCCGGCCGTCATGCCGAGCGCGGTGGCGAGCGGCTCGACCAGCTCGATCGGCGATGCCGACACGATGTACGTGGCGCGGCCGGCCTGTCGATGCTGCTCGACGAGGCGACGCGACTCGGGTCGGACGGACTCGAGCAGTGCCGGGATGATGTCGGCGTTGAGTGCCACCAGGTCGTCGACGCGCTGGCCGGTGACGGCGCCGAGGATGCGGTCGCGCACGCCGTGGGACGTGTCGTCGCTGGCGCCCGACATGCGGAACCGCAGCGCCTCGAGGGCGTCCTTGGCGAACTGCCGGCTGGGCACCAGCTTGGCGCGCCACGCGGCAATCGCCAGCGTGAAGGCGCTCGAGCCGCTGATGAGCGTGCGGTCGAGGTCGAAGAACGCAGCGCTGGGGCCGGTTGAGTAGACGCGGCCGGCGGCTGCAGGGCTGACGCCGTCGTGCGCCGCAGCATCGAGCGCGTCGGTGTCGTTCGCCGCGGTGTCATTAGCCGCGGAATCGGACACGGCGGAATCGGGCACGGCGCCGTTGCCATTGCGGTGCAGCACGCCGGCCTCCAGCGGCGCGCGGTCGGGCGAGTCGTTCATGCGGTGTCGGCTCCGGGGCGGGGCAGGGTGAGAGCGAGATCGTAGACGCGACGCTTCGAGGCGCCCGTGGATGACATCACCGATGCGATGGCCGTGCGCCGGTCGGCGCCGCTGTCGAGCTCGTCGCGCAGCGCTGCCATGATGGCGTCGTCGTCGGCAGGCGCCGGTGCCGGTGCGCCCTCGAGCACCACGGCGTACTCGCCGCGGGCCCGGTTGCCGGCCAGGTGGCCGACTGCATCGTCGAGCGTGCCGCGCCACACGTCCTCGTGCAGCTTGGTGAGCTCGCGGGCGAGTGCCACGCGCCGCGTGCCGCCGCAGGCGTCGCGCAGGTCGGTGATGGTGCGCTCGATGCGGTGCGGCGCCTCGTACCTGGCCAGCTGCCAGGCGCCCTCCGCGTTCCTGCGTACGACGATTCCGACCCATGCCCCACGCCGCCGCGTGGCGGGACATTCGGTACGCCAAGCGCAAACTGTGCGCGTCTACACGGGCCAGCTGGTG
>JBJTRF010000155.1:0-5486 GCA_046076025.1 Ilumatobacteraceae bacterium | reverse complement strand
CCCGCTCGTATCGCTCCCACTCATCGCGCACGCCTGCGAGATCACCGGCACCTGCATGCGCACGCATTCGCATCGCCATGACGGCCGCCAGGGTTCCGCCCGCAGCACCGACGACAACGAACGTCGTTCGCAGCGGCACTTCCGCGACGCGAGCTGCTCGCTGGGTGTCTGAACGCTGGCTGTCTGAACGCTGGGTGACTCGCCGCTGGGTGTCTGAACGCTGTGTTCCTGATCCTTGGGCACCTGCTCGTGGGTTGCCCGCCTCTGGTTTCCTGCCCCTCATGTCGGCCTCCTGCGCGCAGTCCGGTGCTAGGAAGACGGAGAAGTGGCCAGTTCATGACGCGACTTCGCCAAGATTTTCCGGAATCTGCCCTCACCGACCCTGTGCGCAGCCCAGAGGTCCCACCGGCAACTGGCGTGGGACAACGGGGAAATCGGGAGCCGAACGACGGGCAACACCAGTCGGCGGGCGACGGGCGACAGTCGGCGGGCCACAACTGGCGGGCGGTGGGCGGCTGACGGGCTGAGCGATAGCCTCACCCTTCGCCTGGAGAGGTGCCGGAGTCTGGTCGATCGGACCGCACTGCTAATGCGGGGACCACCTTTAAAGTGGTCCGTGGGTTCAAATCCCACCCTCTCCGCGCTGGATGGCCCGGTGGTTCGCCACCGGGCCATCGCCGTTCTCCCGTGGAGTAGCCCGACGTCACCCGCTCCGTGCCGACTCCGCAGCAGTGGGGCGGTTTACGTGAACCGCCCCGACACAACGGCGCTACGCCGCCCCCACGAGCGGCCGGCGAGCATCTCGCCCGGCCAGCGCAGCGAACCGCCCGCGCGCAGCCCGTTCGGCAACCGCAGCAGCGCTGGCGAGGAACCCGAGCGCCTCGACCAGGTGCAATGGGTCGCCTGCCCATCGGCTGCGTCCATCGGCCGCTGTGCGATCGAGATCGAGCACGGTCTGGGCAGCACCCGTGATGCTGCTCGGCTGTCCGACGACGCGGCCGTCGGGTGACGAGAACACGAGCCCGACACTGGTTCGACGTGCCGACCAGCGCTCGTCATGCAGGCGATGGTGGTGGAAGCGGCACAGCACGACCAGATTGTCGGCCTCATTTCCGCCGCCGTGAGCCCGGTGGACGAGGTGGTGAATCTCGACACCGGCCGATCGGGTGCAGCCGGGAAACTGACAGTGCCGGTCGCGGGCCAGCACGGCTCGGCGCTGTCGGCCCCGCACCACACCGACCCGGGGCGACATCGTGACTGTGCCGTCGGCATGGTGTGTCGCCACCTCGACCATGGCATCGCAGCAGTGCCTGCCGGCAGCGACAACGCCAACCGATACGGGTGACAGCGCCTGCGGCGCGTCGACAGAACACTCCACCGACTCGGGCTCGCAGCGGTTCACGTGAACCGCTGCTGGCGTGGATGCCCGGCAGTCGACGTGCAGGGTGACCAACGGTTGCGCAGCGAGCGAGGGTTGCCCGGCGAGCGAGGGTTGCCCGGCGATCGAGGTACCGGACGACAGGGCGGCCTGCGCCAGCGCCACCGCCGCGTCGGCCCGGCGGGCGGCAACGGGCACTCGCTCGCTAGTGAACATCGCTCGGCCCGTGGCGCTAACGGCCCGTTCCGAACCAGCCGATTCAGATTCGCCGACATCGACCGCCGTGGATCGCGCCGAATCGAGCAGGCGCTCGGCCGGCTCGACCTCGGCCACGAACTGCTCGACGGCCGCGAGAAACACTGCTGCGCCATCGGCCGTGAGGCGAATCGACACGATCACCATGCCGTCGTCGTCGATGCGATGATCGAGCCGCCTGCCCGCCCAGCGCTGTGCGGCGTCGCCATTCACCGCCGCAAGGGCACGGCGAGTACCGGCGACGATGCGCTCAAGCTGTGCCGTCGTCGACACGAGGGCCATGTCGACAAGCGACTCCTCGGTAGCGGGTGTGGCCACTCTGGTGATGGCCCGCACCTTCGAGTAGCAGAGATGACCGCGCTCCATGGCCGCGGCCACATGCGGCATCTCGGCGAGCGCCCGGGCCACCCGAACCTTCTCTCGAGCTGATCGCGCATCGAGGCCAACCTGCCAGCTCAGCCAGGCTGCACACGACGCCATCTCCCACTGCAGCCAGCCCCTGCGCCGATCAAACTCGGCGAGGTCACGTAGCCATCGGTACTCGTATGCGGTGAGGTTCGCCGCGCCGGCGCACAGCGAGTCGGCCAGGTCGGCGACGGAACGAGGCTCGTCGAGCGGCGGGCAGGTATCCGGGGCAGGGCGGCAGAGGGTGTCCATGTCCTGACGTTAGAGAGGGGGTGTGGTCAGGTTGCCGAGGTCGATCACCGACCAGAACGATGCACGGCCCTCGCATAGCACGGCCCTCGCGTCGCACGGCAGATGGCGGGTGCGACATACTCGGCGCATCCAGAGCGACCGCACCACCGGCACGGCCGGGACGGCGGTTCACGTGAACCGGCGACAACGATGACCACCTCACCCGCACCGAACCCCCACCTCGACATGGCTGTCGTGCACCACGGCCCTCCGATCGAACGCGCCCGCCTCGTCGGCATCGCTGTCCACGGTCGGGGCCAGACGCCGCAGTACATGCTCGACCACCTCATCGACCGCCTCCACCACGACGACACCCGGGACGATGGGCACCATGACGATGGACACCATGACGACGGCCACCACAACGACGGCCACCACCGCCATGACATTCACTGGGTGCTGCCGGCAGCGAGTGGTGGGGCGTGGTACCCGCTCGGCTTCATGGCGCCGATGCACGACAACCAACCCCACCTCGATCACGCCCTCGCCGTGCTCGACCACATCGTCGAATCGATGGGAATCGTGCAGCCTGAGCGCATCATCTGGGCCGGCTTCTCGCAGGGGGCCTGCCTCGTGAGCGAGTGGGTGGCACGACACCCCCGTCGCTGGGCCGGCCTGCTGGCGTTCACCGGCGGACGCATCGGCCCCGAGGGGACCGACCTCTCGGTGCACGGCACCAGTGGTCGATTCGACGGCATGCCCGCCTACTTCGGCGCCGGTGCACGCGACGCCTGGGTGCCACTCGACCGGGTCGAGCGAACGGCGGCGGCGTTCCGCTCGGCCGGAGCCGATGTCACGGTGGATGCCTTCGATGACGATCTCCACGAGATCCGGCCGGCAGAGATCGCCCGGGCTCGGGCGCTGATCTATCGGGCGCTGCCCAAGGGCTGACTGCGCTGGCGACCCCTCCCCGGTAGCCGGAACCCGACTCTCAGCGCACGTCACGCCGGTGACGGGGCCGTGCGTGCAGTGCAAGACCGAACTGAGGAGGTTCCCTTCATGACCGAGGACGATCTGCCCGATCTGTCGTTCTTCCGCTTCGAGCGCTCGCTCTACGACCTCACGAGGCCGCTCGACGAACTCGACGACCCGGGTACACCGGCGATCGATGCGCTCAGCGACGACACTCACTATGACGACGCGTACTCGTTCGAGGTGAGCGAGGACGATGACGACGACGAGGACTAGGACTACTACATCGAGGCCTTTGACGACGCCGACGACGATGTCGACGAGCAACACAGCGTCAGCGAGCAACACAGCGTCAGCGAGCAACTCAGCGTCAGCGAGCAACACAGCGTCAGCGAACAACTCAGCGTCAGCGAGCAACTCAATGCCGACGAGTTCGACGAGGTCGACGATGATGAACTCGACCAAGCCATCGACGAGCTGATTCACGACATCCTCGACGACGCAGCGGGATCACCGCGTCGTGCTACGCCACCGCGCTTCAAGGACCTCGCCGCGCGCCTGCAGGCCACCAGCCGGTCGTATCCGAACGTTCCGCTCGCCGATCGCCTGCTGGAGTTCGTCTACGCCAATCTCGATGGGGTCTCGGTGATGATCGCCAGCACGGTGCCGGGCACCGGTGCCTACGGTCGACTGACGATCGATCCGCTGCACAGCACCGAGGTGCGGCTCTTCGGCTGGCCTCGCCTGCAGCCCCACTCGCCGAGCGCCGATCGCAGCGCCATTGCCTCACTGCTCCGACTCGGCTTCCGACACGACGAGGGCGACTGGGTGTGGCGGTCGGCGTCGACGCCGGCACTTGCACCCGTGGCCGCACACGCTGCGCAGCGGGCAATGGCCGAGGCATGGCGGATCGCCCCGCACGAGACCTCGCCCGAGCACATCCGTCTCTACGCCCTCGACGGCGTCCAGATCATGCTCATCGCATCGGGCGTGCTGTGCAGCTGGTGCGCCGACGGCGAATGCCAGGGCACCGCCGCCCACTAGATTCGTCGGCGTGATCCTTTCCGACGCCACGCTGCGCGAGTACCTCGGCTCGGGCTACATCCACCTGTCGCCCTACGACCCCGACCTCGTGCAGCCCGCCAGCGTCGACGTTCGTCTCGGCACCGAATTCCGGGTGATGCGCAACAGCCGCCTCACGCACATCGACCCGTTCGAGGCCCAGACCAAGCTGATGGACACGGTGAGCGTGCCCGAGGGCGAGCCATTCGTGCTGCATCCCGGCGAGTTCGCGCTCGGCCACACGTTCGAGACGGTCGGTTGCCCGGACGACATCGTCGGTGTCGTGAACGGCAAGAGCAGCCTCGGGCGGCTCGGCATCCAGGTGCACGCCACCGCCGGGTTCATCGACCCGGGCTTCAAGGGCACCGTGGTGCTCGAGCTGTCGAATGTGTCGAACCTGCCCATCTTGCTGCGGCCCGGCATGAAGGTCGCCCAGCTGGTGTTCCAGCGGCTCGACCGCCCGGCCGAGCGGCCCTACGGCCACCCCGACCTGAAGAGCAAGTACCAGGGTCAGCAGGGCGCAGTGGCCAGCAAGTACAACCAGAACACGATGTGACTTGGGCGGCCGATGCTGGCCGCCACGCAACGACGGGCTATTCGCCCCCCACGTGCTACTCGCCGGCGACGGGCTGGTTGATCGGCGACTCGAGGTTCGCCAGCGCACGTTCGCCAGCCTCGATGGCATCGAGCAGGTGGATGCTGATGTCGGCCACCTTCACCTGATCCTCATCGGCACCGGCAGCCTTCACGCCGTCGTCGAGCATGATGTAGCAGAAGGGGCATGCAGTCGCGACTCGCGAGGCACCGGTGGAAATCGCTTCCTTCGCTCTCTCGTCGTTCACCTTGACGCCGACGCTCTCCTCCATCCACATGCGCGCGCCGCCGGCGCCGCAGCACATGCCCTTGGTGCCGTTGCGCTGCATCTCGACCACCTGCACGCCCTTGATGCGGCCGACCACTTTCCGCGGCGCCATGTAGACGTCGTTGTGGCGGCCGAGGTAGCAGCTGTCGTGGTAGGTGATGCGCTCTTCCAGTGTCGCCTGGCTGACATCGAGGGCGCCGGTGGTGATGAGCGTCTCGAGCAGCTGCGAGTGGTGCACCACCTCATAGTTGCCGCCCAGCTGCGGGTACTCGTTCTTCAGCGTGTTGAAGCAGTGCGGGCACTGGGTGATGATCTTCTTCA
>JBJTRF010000154.1:0-15033 GCA_046076025.1 Ilumatobacteraceae bacterium | reverse complement strand
CCTCGTCGGGCGGCAGCCCGCGCCCGGGTGCCCCTCGGCCGCTCCTGGCCGACCGGTACCGGATGGGGCAGCGCCGGGGCCGTGCCGCCGAGTCGGCCGTGCACGAGGCGGTCGACGAGCAGCTCCAGCGTCCCGTGGTGGTGCGCATGCTCCACCCCGAGCTCAGCGCCCGGCCCGAGGTGCGCCAGCGCTTCCGCGGGCTCATGCAGGCGCTGTCCGGACTGCACCATCCGCACCTCGCGTCGGTCTTCGACTGGGGTGCCGCCGACTGGCGGGGCCGGCAGGTGCTCTATGTCGTCTCCGAGCAGCTCGACGGGGGCACGCTGGGCGACGCGCTCGACCGCGGCCGCACGCTCACGCCCTCGCAGGCCCTCCTGGTGGGCCTCGACTCGTGCAAGGCACTCGACGCGCTGCACCGCGCCGGGATCGTGCACGGCGACGTGCGGCCCTCGACGATCGCCTTCGGCGACGACCGTCGCCTTCGTCTTGCCGACGTCGGCATCACCGCGCTGCTCACCGATGCCACGGGCGGCATCGAGACGCTCAGCAACGATGCCGCCAAGTACATGGCACCCGAGCGCGCCGTCGGCGGCGATGCCGTCGCCGCCGGGGACGTGTACTCGCTGTGCCTCACCCTCGTCGAGTCGATGACGGGCACCGTGCCGTTCACGGGCGACTCGGCGGTGGCCACGCTCGCCAACCGGGTCGACCGCCTCCTGCCGGTGTCGGCCGATTTCGGCGCCCTTGCCTCGGTGCTCGAGAAGGCCGGGCGGCCCTCGCCGGCCGAACGCTCGACGGCATCCGAGTTCGGGCGCGAACTCGTGCAGGCGGCGCCCCGCCTGCCGCGGCCGATGCCGCTGCCCATCCTCGCCGCCGAGCCCGCACCCGATCCGAGTCGGCCCGAGGACCCCACCGAGCCCACCGGGCCGCTGCGCCGTCCCGCCGGTGACACGGGCATGCCGACCGCCGAGATGCGCGCCGTAGTGCCCCAGGCCGGCGATCCGTCGGGGCCGATCCGCCGCTCGCGCCCGGCCGGCGGCCCCGCCACCCAGTCGCTGCCGGCCACGCGCCAGATGCAGACCGCCACCCAGGTGATCACCGCCGTGCCCGTCGACGAGATCGACCCGCCCGGCTGGTGGACCACCCCCGGCGGGCGACGCGGCCTCATCATCGGCGTGGCCGTGCTGGCCTTGCTCGTCGGCGCTATCGGCTGGTTCGCCTCGCGGCCGAACCGCATCACCGTGCCCGACGTGCAGGGCATCGAGGCAGCGGCCGCGCTGAACCTGCTGGCAGCCTTCGAGGTGCAGCAGGTCGAGGTACCCGACGACGTCATCCCGGTGGGTGCGGCGGTGAAGACCGATCCGCCCGTCGGCGAGCAGGCAGCGGAAGGCTCGACCGTGCTCCTCTACGTCAGCATCGGTCCCAAGCCGCAGGTGCTGCCAGAGGTGACGGGCCTCGAGGAAGCAGAGGCCGTGGCGCAACTGGAGGCGCTCGGCCTCGAGGCCGAGGTGGGCGAGCCGGCGTTCAGCGAGGTCGTGGCCGAGGGCCGTGTCGTGTCGTGGACGGTGCCGGGCTCACCGGCGCTGAAGGCGGGCGACTCGGTGCTGAAGGGCACGCGGGTGGTCATCACCGTGTCGGCCGGCAAGGCGCCGCGTGCGGTGCCCGACCTCGCCGGGCTCACGGAGGCGGCTGCCCGGGCTCGGCTCGTGGCGCTCGGCCTCGTGCTCGAGGTGGGCGAGCCGGTGTTCAGCAACGACCTCGCCATCGGCCTGGTCGTCGTGCAGGATCCGGTGGCTGCCACCGAGCTCGAGGTCGGCGCGGTGGTGAGGGTGCAGCTGTCGAAGGGCCCCGATCTCGTCGAGTTCCCGAACCTCACCGACCTCGACGGCGAGACCATCATCCGGGTCCTTGCCGAGGCCGGATTCAAGGTCGGCAAGGTCGAGGGCAACACGCTGCTGCCGCTGTCGTACGCCTCGATCGTCGACGTCCTCGCCAACCCGGGCGACCTGGTGCCGCGCGGGTCGACCGTCGACCTGTTCTTCGAGACCGACTGACGCCCGGCGCGGTCGGCGCCCGACGGCCTGCAGGCTCAGGCCGTGATGGCCTTGATCTCGGCGGCGATCTGCTTGGCGATCTCGTCGGACGGCATCGAGGTCTGCATGGCCATCATCTTCATCATGTCGCCCTGCACCTTGATCTTGCCGGCCATGAACGCCTGCATGCTCGCCGCCTGATCCTGCTCGACGAACAGCTTGCGCGCCGTGTCCCAGTCGGTCGTCAGCGTGAGGTCGGGGCCCTCGAGCTCGCCGAGGTCCATCACCACGTCACCCGAGGTCGTGTCGACGAATGCGCGCACCGTGCCGTCGCCGAACGGCACGTCGGTGATGACCTGGTTCATCTTGATGGGCGTGGTCACCTTGGCGGCGACGTCGGCGTACTTCTGGCGGATCTCGCGTGCGGCGGACATCCACTCGTCGGACAGGAACTGGTAGGTCATGGTGCGGGACTGTATTCGGTCGCTCAGCGCGGCGCGGCAGCGAACCGGTAGGCGAGCCGCACGGCCAGCGCCTGGCGGATCTCGGGGATGGCGTCCTGGCCGAACTCGTCGCGGTACGTGGCGTCGGTGGTGATGAACACCGTGAAGTACATGCCGCTGAACGCCCCGAGGAACGCCGCGACGCGCAGCAGCTGCTCGCTGACGACGAGCTCTCGGCCGCCGAGCGCTGCCTCCCACAGCACGTTGACATCGGCCTGGGTCCACGAGGCGATGGTGGACTCAGGGACGGCGAGGAACCCGAATACCAGGAAAAAGGCGAACAGGCTGACGGCGACGACGGTGATGACGATGGCCTGGCTGAAGAGGCTGACGAGCCCGATGTTCAGCTGCTGGCGGAGACTGAGCGGAATCTCCCTCGGGTCGCCGCGGGCCGGCAGGACGATGTCGTCGGCGGGCGTTCCCTCGACGAGGCGGTCCACCTCGGCCCAGTCGTCGAAGTCGTTGATAGCACGGATCGACGCGGGCACCCGCGAGAGCACGAAGACGCTGCCGAGCAGGAAGAACATCGACAGCACGATCGCGTAGGCGAGGCCGTCGAGTGAGCCTGCCACCTGCCATACCTCGGCGTTGATGAACAGGAACGTGGTGAAGAGCAGCAGCAGCGGCAGTGCCCTCGCCAGCATCCGGCCGACCGTTGACACCTGGCCCAGCAACTGCGAGCCGGCCCATCGCACCAGCGGCACGACGCCGTAGCTGGTGGTGAGGTAGATGACGGTGAGCACCGCCACTCCCTCGGCCAGTGCCTGCGCCGCATCGGTCCACTGGCGAAAGACGATCGAGGGAAGGGTTGGCCCGATCAGGAAGACGGCGAGCTCGGGCGCGCCGATGTGCCGCGGCCGCGAGAGTGCCGGTCGGCGGCGGATGACGTTGGTGACCAGCCAGCTGACGACGAGGATCAGCAGCACCACGCTGGCAGCGGCGACGTTCCGGCCGATGCTCCATGCGGCCAGGTCGAGGCCGTACAGGCCCCCGGCCAGGTATGCGGCGACGAGCACCGGCACCGCCCGTGTCCAGATGTCGTGGCGCGCCGCATAGGGCTCGATGAAGTGCGGCACGCCCCGCCGGATGAACCAGGCCTCGAGCTCGGATCGCTCGGCGTGCATCGCCGCAGTCTAGGAACTGCGTCGGCGAGGTGCCGCGGCCGCGATCGGCGGGGCTCGAATCCGCCGAATCGGCGGTAACGATGTGGAGATGGCCGTGATCGTCATCGCCGAGCCCATCGCCGAGGGCGCCGTCGCCCGCCTGCGCCGCGCCGGCCACGACGTGCGCACGTGGACGGCTGGCTCGCCGCAGGCCGACCCGGCAGACGTTGCCGAGATGGAGGCGATCATCGTCCGCTCCGCCACGCAGGTGTCGGCAGCTCTCATCGAGTCGGCGCCACGCCTGGCGGTCATCGGTCGGGCGGGTATCGGCCTCGACAACGTCGACGTGGCCGCTGCGACGCGCCGCGGCGTGATGGTGGTGAACGCACCGCAGAGCAACATCGTCTCGGCGGCCGAGCACACCATGGCACTGCTGCTGGCGCAGGCACGGAACGTTCCCCAGGCGCACGCCGCGCTCGTCGCCGGCCGATGGGAGCGGTCGCGCTGGGAGGGTGTCGAAATCGCCGACAAGACGCTGGCGATCGTCGGCCTCGGCCGCATCGGCAAGCTCGTCGCCGACAGGGCGCGGGCCTTTGGGATGCGACTCGTCGGACACGATCCGTATGTGGCGGCCGACCGGGCCCGGCAGATCGGCGTCGAGCTGATGTCGCTCGAGGAGGCGGTGGCAGCGGCCGACTTCCTCACGGTGCACCTGCCGAAGACCGGCGAGACGGCAGGCCTCATCGGCCGCGACCTGCTGCTGAAGGCCAAGCCCTCGCTTCGGGTGATCAATGTGGCGCGCGGCGGCATCGTCGACGAGGCAGCGCTGGCCGACTGCATCCGCGACGGCATCATCGCGGGGGCGGCCCTCGACGTATTCGATGTCGAGCCCACCACCGACTCGCCGCTGTTCGGACTCGACAGCGTGGTCGTCACGCCGCACCTCGGTGCGAGCACCCGCGAGGCGCAGGACAAGGCGGGGGAGACCATTGCCGACATGGTGCTGCTGGCACTCGCCGGCGAGTTCGTGCCGTTCGCCGTCAACATCGACGCCGCCGAGGCGAGCAAGGCGCTGCGGCCATTCCTGCCGCTCGCCGAGCGGCTCGGCCGGCTGTTCGCCTCGCTCGTCGGCGGGTCGCCGGACGCGATCGAGGTTCTGGCCGAGGGCGACATCGCTGCAAGCGACACGCGGATACTGTCGCTCGCGGCGCTGAAGGGCTTCTTCGACGCCATCAGCGACGAGCCGGTGTCGTACGTGAATGCGCCGCAGTTGGCGCAGTCGAAGGGAATCGACGTGCGCGAGTCGCGCAGCAGCACCTCACCCGACTACGTCAACCTGCTGACGCTGCGAGGTGGCGGCCACTCGCTGAGCGGCACGGTGGTCGGCCGTCGTGCCGAGCAGCGCATCATGGCCATCGACGACCACCGCTTCGACGTGCCGCCCGCCGAGCACATGCTGATGGTGAAGAACGACGACCGGCCGGGGATGATCGGCGTCGTCGGCACGATCCTCGGCGACGCCGGCGTGAACATCGCCGACATGGACGTCGGCCGCACGTCCGAGCCGGGGACGGCGACGATGCTCATCGCCCCCACCGCGCTGGTGCCGGACGGGGTGCTCGCTGCACTGCGCAGTGCGCCGGGAATGCTGTCGGTGGTCAGGCTCGAGTGCTGAGGCCTGGGCGTCAGCGTCGGGCGGTCCGCAGCGCGTCGCGGGTTCGCATGGCCTCTGCCCGGGCCGCGTCGGCGAAGTCGCCGCCGCCCGAGGCATACAGGATCGCCCGCGACGAGTTCACCACCATCCCGTAGCCGTCCGCAGTGGCGCCGGCCACCACCGTGGCGTCGATGTCGCCGCCCTGGGCACCGATACCCGGTACGAGCAGCGGCAGCGATCCCACGATGCTGCGAACCCGGCGAAGTTCGTCGGGATACGTCGCGCCGACGACGAGTCCGCAGTCGCCGATGGCGTTCCACTCGAGCACGCGCCGGGCGACCCGCTCGAAGAGCGGCTCATCGCCGACGTCGAGCGACTGGAAGTCGCCGCTGCCGGGATTGCTCGTTCGGCACAGCACGAACACGCTGCCACCGGGATGGTGGAGGAACGGCTCGATGGTGTCGCCGCCCATGTACGGGTTCACGGTGACCGCATGGGCGCCGTAGCGGTCGAAGGCCTCGCGTGCGTACTGCTCGGCGGTGCTGCCGATATCGCCGCGCTTTGCGTCGAGCACCAGCAGCACGCCGGGATGGCGTTCGCGGATGTGGCCGCACAGTTGCTCGAGTTCGCGCTCGGCGCCGATGGCGGCGAAGTAGGCGATCTGCGGCTTGAACGCGCAGACGAGGTCGGCGGTCGCGTCGACGATGGCCCGGCAGAACTCGAGCACCGAGCCGTGCACGGCATCGGGGAACCGCGACGGGTCGGGATCGAGCCCGACGCACAGTGTCGAGTCGGCGCGTCGCCAGGCCGCCTCGAGCGGCGCGTGCATCGGCATCAGCGGCTCAGTCGGTGACGGCGATGGCGGCAGTGGGGCAGAGATCGGCGGCGGTCGTCACCTTGTCGCGGAGTTCCTCGCCCGGCTCCTCCTGCAGGACGTAGAGGAAGCCGTCGCCGCGCACCTCGAACACCTCCGGACACACCTGCATGCAGGCGCCGGTGCTTGCGCAGACGTCGTAGTCGACACTGACCTTCATCGTCGTCCCCTCCTGATGGGCGGTCGTTGCGATCGACGGTAGCCGACGCCGCTGTCAGGAGGCGTGGCGCTCGTGGGCGTGCAGGACGGCCCGCAGGGCGGCGGTGATGGTGCTCGGATCGGTGCCCACGCCCCAGCGCACCTCGCCCGATGCGGCACTCGTCTCGACATAGGCGACGGCGGTTGCCTCGCTGCCCTTGCCCATGGCGTGCTCGGCATAGTCGAGGAGGTCGATGGTGCTGCCGATGCCCTGGTGGAGGGCATGGACGAAGGCGTCGATCGGCCCGTTGCCCTCGCCGGAGATCGTGACGGCGGTGCCGTCGACGACGAGCTGGGCGGTGATGCTGGTGTTCCCCGATGCCGAGTCGCTGCGCAGTTCGTGGCTGCTCAGCACGAAGCGCGGCGCCTCGGGCAGATAGGTGGCCGTGAAGGCGTTCCACATGGCGGTCGGCGTGATCTCGGTGCCGAGATCCTCGGTGATGTGCTGGATGCTCTTGGAGAACTCGATCTGCAGGCGGCGCGGGAGGTCGAAGCCGTGCTCGGTCTTCATCACGTAGGCGACGCCGCCCTTGCCGCTCTGGCTGTTGACGCGGATGACGGCCTCGTAGGTGCGCCCGAGATGCTTGGGATCGAGCGGGAGGTAGGGCACTCCCCACGTCGGATACTCGCCGCCATTGGCGTCGGCCCTTCGCCCGAGCGCCTCGAATCCCTTCTTGATCGCGTCCTGGTGGCTGCCGCTGAAGGCGGTGTAGACGAGGTCGCCCACCCACGGATGACGCGGTCCCACCGGCAGTCGGTTGCAGTACTCGGCGACGCGGCGCAGGGCGTCGATGTCGCTGACGTCGAGTCGCGGGTCGACGCCGTTCACCATCAGGTTGATGGCGAGATTGACGACATCGACGTTGCCGGTGCGCTCGCCGTTGCCGAACAGCGTGCCCTCCACCCGGTCGGCGCCGGCGAGCATGGCGAGCTCGGCTGCGGCGGTCGCCGTGCCGCGGTCGTTGTGGGGATGGAGGCTGATGATGACGTTGTCGCGGCGGCGGACGTTGCGGCTGAACCACTCGATGACGTCGGCGTACACGTTGGGCGTGTAGCACTCGACGGTGGCGGGGAGGTTGAGGATGAGCGGCCGTTCCGGCGTGGGCTCCATCACGTCCATGACGGCGTGGCACACCTCGAGCGCGAACTCCGGCTCGGTGAGGGTGAAGCTCTCGGGTGAGTACTCGTAGCGCACGCTCGTGCCGGGAATGGTCTCCTCGAGCTTGCGGCACAGCCGGGCGCCGTTGACGGCGATGTCGACGATGCCCGCCCGGTCGAGGCCGAACACCACGTCGCGCTGCAGCGGATTGGTGGAGTTGTAGAAGTGGACGATGGCCTTGGGCATGCCGGCGATCGCCTCGTAGGTGCGCTCGATCAGTTCCTGGCGGCACTGCACCAGCACCTGCACCGTGACGTCATCGGGGATGAGGTCGTCGTCGACCAGTTGGCGGCAGAAATCGAAGTCGGGCTGGCTCGCAGAGGGGAAGCCGATCTCGATCTCCTTGAAACCCATCTTCACGAGGGTGTCGAACATGCGCCGCTTGCGCTGGGGGTCCATCGGGTCGATGAGCGCCTGGTTGCCGTCGCGGAGGTCGACACTGCACCAGATCGGCGCTGCCTCGTGGACCCTGTTCGGCCACGTGCGGTCGGCGAGTACGAGCGGGACGAGCCGCTCGTACTTCTGGAAGGGCATCGTGGCGGGCTGGGCGGGTGTCGGTGCCATGGGGTGCGCTTTCGTTCGGGTGTTGCTGGTCGTGGGGCTGGTGCGGTGTGCGATCGTGGGGATGCCCGGGCGTTCGCCGGTATTCCTGGCCGGAAAAACCAAGAAGCCCCTGCCATTCGGCGGGGGCTGCGGGCGAGCAGGGGTATGCGCCTGTCGCCCTACATAAGCAGAAGGAGGAGGCCGCGGCGGTTCATGTCGCTTCGAGTCTGCCCGTGGCCGGGCCGAATGTCAACGTGCTCGGGCGTCAGCGGACGAGGAAGTTGGTGAACTGCCACGGGTCGTCGTGGTCGTCATGGGCGGCCTCGTCGCTGTAGCGGGCAAAGAGGTCGCGTCGGCTGCTGACCGGATCCCAGTCGGCTGGGCCCGAATGCAGGGTGCCGAGGTAGCGGCTGGCGACGCGCAGCACCTCGCGCCACGGAAGGTCGTCGGGAACGCGCACTCCCTCGGCGGGATGGTCGAGCATCCATGACACGGCACCGACGACGCTGCCGGCGACCTGCAGCGTGGTGGCGCTCTGGTCGGGGAGCACGGCTCGGGCCTCGTCGATGCTCAGCAGCGACCCGGTCCACCACGACCGGTATGGGTGTCCCATCAGCAGCACGCCGAGCTCGTCGCGACCCGACACAATCTCGGTGTTCATGATGCGCTGCTCTGGTTGCATCTCCCAGCCGCGCATGCGCAGCTCGAGCACGCTGTTGATGGCGGCGTCGCTCGGGTGGTAGGCGTAGTGGACGGTGGGCCGGTACGCGGCGCGGCCGTCGGGGCCGTGCACGGTGAGCGCCTCACACATCGTGAAGGCCTCGCCGTGGCGGATCACCATGCCGCGGATCTCGCCGCACGGCACCCAGCTGCGCACCCATGTCTCCATGCCGGGACGGGCGATGCAGATCTGGTTGCACGGCCCCTCGCCGGCGTGGACGAATGCGTTCGGCGGAAGGCGCCGCTCGTGCGTGCCCCAGCCGATCTCGGCGGGTGCGACGCCCTCCTCGTAGAAGCCCTCGACCGACCAGGTGTTGACGAACTCGCCGGTTCGCTTCGGCCGGTCGGTGACCTGCGTGTCGCGCTCGGCGATGTGGATCACCTTCGTGCCCGTGAGCATCGCCAGCATGGCGAAGTCGTCGCTGGCGAGTGCTGTCTCGATCGACGCAGTGCCGTCGCCGGCGATCCCGTCGGACAGCATCGACGTGGCGATCTCGGAGAGCGCCTGCTTGGCCCAGTGGCTAACGAGGCCGGGATTCGCGCCGTGCTCGACGACGGCGGTCGGGCCACTGTTATCGGGCCACGAGGCGATCATGCGCCGTATCGCCATGTGCCGCACGTACAGCGTCCGATCGAGCGGATCCGTCTCGGTCATGGCGTCGTACGGGTCCCACAGTTCGACGCTGGTGTTGAGGTAGCGCACGCCGTGGTCGCGGCACCACTGCAGGATGGTGGGGTTGTCGATGTTCCAGGCGAGGTCGAGGAGCAGGTCGCCGGCGCCGAGGCGAGCCGAGAGGAAGCCGTCGAGGTTGTCCGGCGTCACGCGTCCGTGTTCGTACTGCACTCCCTGCTCGAGTGCCCAGGCAACGCGGTGTCGGTTGTCGACGAAGTCGACAATGGTGACGCCGCGAGGCTCGAGACCGAGGTCCCTGACGAGGAGCGGCACGACGGCCTGGGCCACCGAGCCGCACCCGAGCACGATGACGCGCCCGGGCCGTGGCGTCATTCGGCGAACTCGGGGGTGAGCAGCGACAGCTCGTGCTCGATCGTCTCGACCTGGGCTGCTGCATACAGCTCGTGCCATGCGTAGGCGATGCCCTTGCGGCCCTGCTGGTAGCAGTCGGTGTCGGCAGCCATGTCGGCAGCGAGGTGGATGTGGTCACCAGCAACGTTGGAGGTGGTCATCGCAGCGCCCTTTCGAGACGAGGAGTGGGTTGTCGGGTCCTTTCCGGCCGGCCGATCCGGCTCGAAAGCATCGGCACCGTAACCACCGCAGCGGCACGCCGCTACTCACTGATTCATCAGACAGGCACGCTGACGCGTTGGTCAGGCTGACTCACCGGAACGTCAGGCACGTCGGCTTCCCGCGTGGCGTCGTGTCAGTTCACCTGGCGGGCCCGGTCCGACCAGTACGGCTCGCGCAGCTTGAACTTCTGCAGCTTGCCCGTGGCCGTTCGAGCGAGGCTGTCGCGGAACTCGATGCGCTTGGGGCACTTGTAGCCGGCGAGCTTGGTCTTCACGTAGGCGATGAGGTCGTCCTCGGTGAGCGCCGACCCGGGAGTCGTCACCACGAGCGCCAGCACGAGCTCGCCCCACTTCTCGTCGGGGACGCCGATGACCGCCACCTCGGCCACCTCCGGATGGCTGAACACGGCATCCTCGACCTCGATCGAGCTCACGTTCTCGCCGCCGGAGATGATGACGTCCTTCTTCCGGTCGCTGATCGTGACGTGGCACTCGTCGTCGAGCACGCCCCCGTCGCCGGTGTGGAACCAGAGGGGTCCGTCCGGATCGTCGGATGCCGGCCGGATGGCATCGGCGGTCGCCTGGCGCTGCTCCCAGTAGCCGTCCATGACATGGTTGCCGCGGGCTAGCACCTCGCCGTCGGCGCTGATGCGAATGCCGACGCCCAGCGCGGGAGCCCCTGCCCGGCTGAGCTTGGCGGCGCGGTCGGCTGGGCTGAGCATGTCGTACTCGGCCCGGCTGCGGTTCATGGTGAGCAGCGGCGTCGTCTCGGTAAGGCCGTAGATCTGGATGAACTCCCATCCCAGCTCGGTCTCGACGCGCTCGATGGTCTTGGTAGGGGGCGGGGCGCCGGCGCACACCATCCGCACCCGGCCGCGCCCCGGCACGGCGCCGTCCCACGTCGCCGCAGCATCGAGGATGGCATTGGCAACCGCCGGAGCACCGCACAGCACGGTGACCCCATGCTCGTCGATGCGCCGCAGGATCTCGGCGCCGTCGACCTTGCGGAGGATCACGTGTGACGCGCCCATCCCGCTGGCGGCGTACAGCATCCCCCAGCCGTTGCAGTGGAACTGTGGGAGGGTGTGCAGGTACACGTCGCGGTCGCTGATGCCGAGCTGCCAGCCGAAGACGGAGGCGTTGAGCCAGATGTTGCGGTGGGTGAGCTGCACGCCCTTGGGACGTGCGGTGGTGCCGCTCGTGTAGTTGATGGTGGCCGTCGCGTCCTCGTCGGCTGCCCACGGGCGTGGCTCGGCGTCGAATCGCATCAGCACGGCATCGCTCTCCGCGCCGATGACAAAGCGATGCTCGCAGTGCACGTCGCGGAGCGCCTCGTCGAGCTCGGGGTCGACCAGCAGCACGCGTGCCCCGCAGTGCTCGACGATGTAGCGAACCTCCTCGGCGACAAGGCGGAAGTTCACCGGCACGAGGATCCGCCCTGAGCCGCTCACGCCGAACAGCATCGTCAGCAGACGGGCCGAGTTCTGGCTGACCACCGCCACTCGCTCGCCGACCTGGATGCCGAGGGCGTCGAGACCCGCGGCGTAGGCGCGGGCGCGGCGTGCCATCTCGGCGTAGTCGATGGCACCCCACGATGCGGCTGGCTGCACCGGCTCGTCGACCACCGCCAGGCGATTCGGGTAGACGAGCTCGGCTCGGTCGAGGAAATCGTTGACGGTAAGCGCGACCTTCATGGTCGGCATTGTTGCAGGGCGGCGGCGGTGGCCCCGACGGCGTGTCGGCCGGTACCCGTGCATCGGGGGTACCCTCAGGGCTGACATGTCAGAGAACAACCGCCCGTCGGGCGGCAGGCGTCGCCGGTCGAGCGGCCCCCGCAAGCACGACTCCCATCACACCGCCGTCGACGCGAAGGTCTCGCAGGCCACCTTCCACCTCACGATGGACGACTACGTGCCCACCGGCTTCGCCCAACTCGGCGTGCCCGCCCAGGTGGATCTCGGCCTGCAGGCCGCAGGGTTCGCCGAGCCGTTCGCCATCCAGACCAAGGCCATCCCCGTGGCCCTCACCGGCCGCGACGTGTGCGGCCGGGCGAAGACGGGCTCGGGCAAGACGCTGGCATTCGGCGTGCCGATGCTCGCCCGGTTGCAGGGCGAGGGCACCCCGAACCGCCCGCGCGGGCTCGTGCTCGTGCCCACGCGCGAGCTGGCGCTGCAGGTGTCGGAGGTGCTGGCCCCGGTCGCGCTGGCAAGTGGCCACTCGGTGCTCGCCGTGTATGGCGGTGCGTCGCGCCAGCAGCAGATCGATGCGCTCAAGCTCGGCGTCGACGTGGTCGTCGCCACGCCGCTACGGCTCATCGACCTGCTGAAGGAGAACGAACTGCAGCTCGATGCGGTCGAGATCGTCGTGCTCGACGAGGCCGACCGGATGGCTGACGACGGCTTCACCCCGCAGGTCGAGTGGATCCTGCGGAAGGTCACCGGCGAGCACCAGACGATGCTGTTCTCGGCCACCCTCGACGGCGACGTCGCGCACCTTGTCGCCCGGTACATGCGCGATCCCGAAGAGGTCGCCATCGATGCCGTCACCGACACTGTCGGCACGATGCACCACCTCTGGCTTGCGGTGCACCACATGGACAAGGACCGCGTGGTGGCATCGATTGCGTCGTCGTTCGCCAAGACGGTCGTGTTCTGCCAGACGAAGCGAGTGTGCGACCGCGTCGAGCGGAACCTGCAGGACCTCGGCGTGCGGGCCGCAGCGATCCACGGCGACCTCAGCCAGGCGTCACGCGAGAAGGCACTGCGGCGCTTCACCGAGGGCGACCTCAACGTGCTCGTCGCCACCGACGTGGCCGCCCGTGGCATCGACATCGACGACATCGGCGCCGTCATCCACTACGAGCCGGCCGGCGACGTGAAGGATTACCTGCACCGCAGCGGCCGCACGGCCCGCGCCGGGCGCGACGGCTGGGCGGTGACGCTCGCCGAGTACAACCAGCACACGCAGGTGCGCATCCTGCAGCGGGCGCTGCGGCTCGAGCCCGCACCGCCTGTCGAGGTGTTCAGCAACAACCCGAAGTTGCGCCACCTCGCCGAGTTCGAACTCGACTGACCGGCATTCGTCCGGACGGGCAGCGCCTCAGCGCCGGGTGAGCCACGCGGGCCGCGTCGCCTCGTAGGAATCGATCGACGACGCATGTGACAGGGTGATGCCGATGTCGTCGAGGCCGTGCAGGAACCGATGCTGCGTCTGGGGATCCATCGGGAATGGCGCCGTGATGCCTCGGGCCGGCACCTCGACGACGAGCCGCACGACGTCGACGACGATCTCGACAGTGTGGTCGGCCTCGATTGCCTCCCAGAGCTGGACGACTATGGCATCGGGAACCACGACGGGCACGAGCCCGTTCTTGGTGCAGTTGTTGCGGAAGATGTCGCTGAAACTGGGCGCCACCACCGCATCGAAGCCGCCCTGCTGGATGGCCCATACGGCGTGCTCTCGCGACGATCCGACGCCGAAC
The DNA here is from genome assembly GCA_046076025.1 of Ilumatobacteraceae bacterium. Classification (GTDB taxonomy): domain Bacteria; phylum Actinomycetota; class Acidimicrobiia; order Acidimicrobiales; family Ilumatobacteraceae; genus UBA668. Next base: position 1,520 of record JBJTRF010000154.1, on the reverse strand, counting down.
GACGGGCCGGCGACGAGGATGCTGGCACCGGCGTAGCGCTCGTCGTTGAGGACGAAGTCGCGGTCGTCGCGCCACGTGCTGAACAGGCCCTTCTCGAATCCCGTGCGCTCGACTCGCTTGAGCCACTCGGCAGGGATGATCTGGTCGGTGTCGACGTCGCTGCGCTTCAGCGGCACGCCGCGGCCCTGGATGATGCGAACTGACTTCATGACAGGTCCTCCGGGGTGGCGAACGTTCCCCTGATGGCAGTGGCAGCGGCGACCGCTGGCGAGACGAGATGGGTGCGACCGCCGCGGCCCTGGCGGCCCTCGAAGTTGCGGTTGCTGGTGCTGGCGGCGCGCTCGCCGACGGCCAACTTGTCGGGGTTCATCGCCAGGCACATGCTGCAGCCGGGCTCTCGCCAGTCGGCGCCGGCAGCGCGGAACACTTCGTGCAGCCCCTCTGACTCGGCCTGGGCCTTCACCGAGTGGCTGCCCGGCACCACCATCACCCGCGGCACGGTGACGGTTCGGCCGCGCATCACCTCGGCAGCGGCACGCAGGTCTTCGATGCGGCTGTTCGTGCACGAGCCGATGAAGACGGTGTCGACGCGCACGTCGCGGATCCGCGTGCCGGCGTCGAGTCCCATGTACTCGAGAGCGCGGGCGACGGTCTCGCGCGTGGTGGGGTCGGCATAGTCGTCGGGCGACGGGACGGTGCCGTCGATGCCGGCGACCTGGCCGGGGTTGGTTCCCCACGTGACCTGCGGCTGCAGCGTGGCGGCGTCGATGCGGATCTCGGTGTCGAACGAGGCACCCTCGTCGGTGGCGAGCGTGCGCCAGTCGGCGACGGCTGCATCCCACAGGTCGCCGGCGGGCGCATGTGGCCGGCCCTTCAAGTACGCGAACGTGACATCGTCCGGGGCGACCAGGCCCGCCTTGGCACCGGCCTCGATGCTCATGTTGCAGAGCGTCATCCGCCCCTCCATCGACAGCGCGCGGATCGCCGAGCCGCGGTACTCGATGACATGCCCGATGCCGCCGCCGGTGCCGATTCGCCCGATGATCGCAAGCACGATGTCCTTGGCGGTGACACCGGCGGGCACGTCGCCGTCGACCGTGACGCTCATCCACTTCGGCCGGGTCTGGGGAAGCGTCTGCGTGGCGAGCACGTGCTCGACCTCGCTGGTGCCGATGCCGAAGGCCAGCGCGCCGAACGCGCCGTGGGTGGCGGTGTGGCTGTCGCCGCAGACGACCGTCATGCCCGGGAGCGTGCGGCCCTGCTCGGGCGCGATGACGTGGACGATGCCCTGGCCGGGATGGCCCATCGGGAAGTTGACGATGCCGAACTCGGCCGTGTTCTGCCGCAGCACCTCGACCTGGCGGGCGCTGATCGGGTCGGCGATCGGCCGGTCGATGTCGGCGGTGGGGACGTTGTGGTCCTCGGTGGCGACGGTGAGGTCGGGTCGGCGGACCGTGCGCCCGCTCAGTCGCAGGCCGTCGAAGGCCTGCGGGCTGGTGACCTCGTGCACGAGGTGCAGG
>JBJTRF010000153.1:0-5281 GCA_046076025.1 Ilumatobacteraceae bacterium | reverse complement strand
GCATCGGCATATGTCCGCAGCACGCGGAGCGTCTCGTCGGCGTCGGCCATCGACCGAGACGCTAGTCGCCGGTGTCGCCGCCGACCGCGGGGATCGGCGACGCTCAGGGCAGCGGCACTCCCTCGCTGGCCTCGACAATCGAGTACCACTCGGCGCGGCTCAGCGCGAGGCCGAGCGCGTCGTTCGCTGCGCTGATGCGATCGAGGCGCTGGGTGCCCAGCAACGCCACCGGCGCAGATGGATGTGCGAGGACGAAGGCGAGCGCCACGGCGCTGCGCGTGGTGGAGTGCGCCTCTGCGACTCGGTCGAGCGTGGCGACGAGGGCCGGGCGCAGTCCCTCTCCAGACTCGACGCGCCCGCCCGCGAGCGGACTCCATGCCAGCACCGCCGCACCGTGGTGCATCGCCCGGTCGAGCACGCCGTCTCGCACAGCCCCGAGGTATGCGGCCGAGAGCTCGGGCTGCACTGCCGCGAGCGGCTCTCCGAGATGGTGCTCGAGCGCATCGATCTGCGCGACTGTGTGGTTCGACACGCCGATCGCGCCAATCAGGCCACGATCACGCAACGACCGCAGCGACGCTGCGACGTCGGCCGGGTGAGCGAGCAGGTCGGGCCGGTGCACCATGTAGAGGTCGACGCGGTCGATGCCGAGCCGGCGCAGCGACGCCTCGCACGCGGCCGTCAACCACGCGGCACTGCTGTCGTAGGGCACGCCGGGGTTGATGCCTCCCTTGGTCACCAGGAACATGCGGTCGCGCAGGCCTGGCCGGACGGCGAGCACGGCGCCGAGCCGCTCCTCGCACGTGCCCCAGCCGGCACCGCCCCAGTCGAGCCCGTAGACGTCGGCGGTGTCGACCAGCGTGCAGCCCAGGTCGACCGCCCCCTCAACCAGTCGGGCTGCCTCATCGGTCGATGACGACGTGAGCCGCCAGCAGCCGAACCCGAGCGGCCCCACCTGCCGCCCCGCCACGAGCCTCGGACCTGGCAGGGGCAGTGGTCGAGACGGCAACATGCCGACGACGCTAGTTCGATCGCCTCTCCACCGCCCCCCGCTCTCGGCACACGCGGGCGACTGATCCGCGAACTTGTCGGCAGCCGTGCCCAGGGAGGGGCTCGAACCCTCACTCCACTTGCGTGGAAGGGGGGTTTAAGCCCCCCGTGTCTGCCAGTTCCACCACCCGGGCGCGCTACCGAGACTACGCAGCGCGATGCGCTGCAACGCCCGCGTGCTGCTCAAGTTGCGGCCGCCGGCGCCGATGATTGTCCAACTCGCCGGGACGTCCCGACGGGACTGATCTGAGACTGGGGATGCAATGCCTGCGCAACGCGACATCGAGCACCTGCTGCGGCGCACCGAGTTCGTGGCCCGGCCGGCCCGAGTTGCCGAGTTGGTGGCCAAGCCGACGCTCGCCGATGCCGTCGCCGACATCCTGAACGTGCCCGCCGACCCCGGCACCGTCACGTTCACGCCGGGGCTCTCCGACTGGGACATGTCGAGCGAATACGCCCGCTACTGGGTGGATCGCATGGTATACAGCCCGCGGCCGATGCAGGAGCGCATGTCGCTGTTCTGGCACGGGCACTTCGTGTCGTCGATGCGCAAGGTGAATATGGCCGAGGCCATGCGCCAGCAGATCGACCTCTACCGGCGAGAGGGCCTCACCAGCCTGCGCACGCTCGCCAAGAAGATGTCGCTCACCGTGGCGATGCTGAAGTACCTCGACAACAACGTCAACCGCAACACCTCGCCCAACCAGAACTTCGCCCGCGAGCTGATGGAGTTGTTCATGATGGGCGTCGGCAACTACACCGAGGCCGACGTCGAGGCCAGCAGCCGCGCCTGGACCGGCCACTCGTACGACTCCACCACCAAGGCCTACCTGTGGCGGTCGTCGTGGCACGACGGCGCCCGCAAGACGTTCCTCGGCGTCAGCATCAACCGCGGCAGCGACTGGACCCTGCACGGCCCGGAGACCATCGACGTGATGCTCGGCAGCGGCATCGTGCCCGCGACGGCCACCAACGTCGCCAACCGCGGCCGCCGAACGAGCGAGATCGTCGCCGAGCACATTTCGCGCAAGCTGTGGGCCGAGTTCGCCGGCACCGCGCCGCCGGCCGCCGTGATCACCGCCATGCGGTCCACCGCCATCTCGTCCAACTTCGCGCTGAAGCCGTGGCTCACCACCATGCTCACGCGGCCTGAGTTCTACGCCGACGACGTGCGCAAGGGGCTCGTCCGCTCGCCCATTGCGGCCGCCGTTGCCACGCTCGCCACCACCAGCCTGCGCGGCACCGATATCTCGCTCAGCTCGCTCGAGGCTGCCGGACAGCGACCGCTCAACCCGCCCAACGTCAGCGGATGGCGCACCAATCGGGCATGGACCAACGCTGCCGCAATGACGGCGCGGGCCAGCATCGCCAGCAGCCTGTCGAGCAAGACGATGCCCGGCTACAGCACCGGCGACCTGCTCATCCACCTCGTCGGCGGCGACCTGTCGCGAGCCGAGGTGCGCGACATCTACCGCGACCGACCCGTCGAGCTCGTGCAACGCGTGCTCGACCTGATGCAGGTGACGGTCTCGCCCGAGACGCGCCAGGCGCTCGACACCTACGCGACCACCGCCCCCTACTGGGAGCGGCACTACCTCATCCGACTCGTGATGCTCACGCCCGACCTCCACATGGCATAGGACCCACACCATGCTCGACAGCGACATCTCCACGGCCGACGCCCTCGCCCACCTCTCGGTGGCCGACCACGCCGGCGACCGCGCCACCCTCGACCGCCGGCGCTTCCTGCAGCTCATCGGCATGGGCCTCGGCGCCGGGGCCGTCGGCTCGGTGCTCGGCTCGCCCGTGCTCGACGCCTTCATGCCCGGCTACGACGCCTCGGCGTGGGCGGCCGGGCCTATCGGCGCCAACGACGGCATCCTCGTCGTCATCGGCATGTACGGCGGCAACGACGGCCTCAACATGGTGGTGCCGGTCAGCGACTCCAACTACGTCACCCAGCACGGCAGCATCGCGCTCAACGCGACCAACACGCTGCCGATCGACGCCGACACTGGCCTGCACCCGAACCTCGTCGAGGTGAAGCGGCGCTGGGACCTCGGCCAGGTCGCCATCGTCGAGGGCCTCGGCTACCCGAACGCCGATCTCTCGCACTTCACGTCGATGGCCAACTGGATGTCGGGCCGTCCCGGCACCGTGCCCACCTCGGGCTGGATGGGCCGCTGGCTCGACAACTACCTCGCCGGCAGCCGCGACCTGTTCGCCGCAGCGGCCATCGGCGGCTCGGTGCCGCTCACGGTGGTCGGCGCCTCGTCAACCGCCACTGGCGTGCCGAGCTCGCAGCCGTCGTTCGGGGCCGACCTGTCCGACTCTGAGACCCGCCGCTCGAACGCCGTGCGCGCCATGGCCACCTCGGCGCAGGGCGCGCTGCACCAGGCGGTGGGCGCCTCATTCGTCGACGCGCTCGACGTCGGCAAGAACCTCGCTCCGGTGATCCCCGATCCCGTCGTCGCCACCGGCGCACTGTCGAAGAGCATGGAGGTGGCGGCGCACCTGCTGAATGCCAACCTCGGCTTCCGCGCCCTCACCGTGGGATGGGGCGACTTCGACAGCCACGCCAGCCAGACCTACATGCAGGGCCAGCGCATGCTCGAGCTCGACGAGGGCATCCGCCGCTTCTTCGAGGTGCTCGCCCCCGAGTGGGCCAACCGGGTCACCGTGATGACGTTCTCGGAGTTCGGCCGCACCTCGTGGGCCAACGCCGGCGGCGGCACCGACCACGGCACGGCTGCGCCGCACTTCGTGATCGGCCCCAACGTGAAGGGCGGCCGCTACGGCCAGCGCCCCAGCCTCGCCAACATCGCCCGCTGGCAGCGCCTGCAGCACCACGTCGACCTGCGGTCGTACTACGCGTCGGTGCTCGACGGCTGGATGGGCGGCGGCTCGTCGACCATCCTCGGCGGCACGTTCGAGAACCTCGGCCTGTTCCGCGCCGGCCCCGGCCAGCCGATCGCATAGGCGACCCACCCGCAGCGGCGCCGTTCGGCACGCAGCCTCCCGCCACGACGCCTATGGTCGGCGCGTGGCACAGCGACGGCATCGGCATCTGCGCCTCGCATCTGCGCTTGCCTCACTCTCGCTGACCACCGCTGCCGGCGCGTGCACGTCATCGGCGCCGGTCGACGAGTTGCGCAGCGCGACGACGGCACCCGCCAATGTCGCCACGGTGGGCTCCACCACCGGCTCCACCGACGCGGCGGCAGACCCCGACAGCGTGGTGGGCGCCCACGCGGGCGAGCAGTGGCTCCTCGGCACGATGCCGGCGGCACCGGTCGCCGCCGACACGTCGCTCGAACCCGTCCGCATCGGCATGGTGAACCAGGAGGACACGCCGCTCGGCTCGTATCCCGAGATGCGCGCCGCCGTGGAGGCAGCGGTGGCCTGGGTGAATGCCGAGCTCGGCGGCGTCGCCGGGCGGCCGATCGAGCTGCTCACCTGCGTCACGAGGTTCAGCGCCGACGAGTCGCGCCGCTGTGCCGAGACGCTCGCCGCGCAGGGCGTCGTCGCCTTCGCCGGCGGCGTCGACGTGATGGGCAGCTCCTCGATCGCCGCCATCGAGCGTGCCGCGCTCGTGATGGTCGGCGGCATTCCCGTCACGATCGAAGAGCAGCGCAGCGGCAGCGCGTTCTACTTCTCGGGTGGCGACGCCGGCGCGCTGGCAGCGTTCGCCGCGCACGCAGCCGGGCAGGGGGCATCGAGAGTGACGATCGCCTACGGCCAGGAGGTGCCCGCATTCGAGGTCGCCGCCCGCGTCTACGGCGCCGCCGTCGCCCGCCACCTCGGGCTCGAGGTCGAGCTGGTGCCGTTCTCCATCTTCGAGGCCGACTTCGCGCCGCTCGCCCAGGCCGCGGCGGCGAACGGCTCCGACAGCGTGATGGTGCTCGCCGCCACCCAGTCGTGCATCCCGGTGATGTCGGCGATGCAGCAGCACGCGCCGGGGCTCGGCCTGTACCTCACGGGTGCGTGCGCAGAGGCCGACACGCTGGCCGCGGCCGGCACTGCGGCCGACGGCGTGATCTTCAACGCAGAGGGGCCCGTCGACGGCGACGATGTCGACGCCAGCATCTACCTCGACGCCGTCACCCGCTACGCCACCGCTCCAGCCGGTGGTGCCGGCACGGTGGCATTCCGCGGATTCATGAACCTGTACTCGCTGCTGCTCGAGGCGGCGCGCAGCGGCGAGGTGAGCGCCGCCCGCATCGCCGCGCTC
>JBJTRF010000152.1:0-15431 GCA_046076025.1 Ilumatobacteraceae bacterium | reverse complement strand
AGGTCGACCACGAACTCGGTGCGGTGGCCGGCAAAGCGATGCTCGCTCAGCAGCACGGGGCGCCCGTCGACGGTGGTGGTGAGGCGCTCGCAGCGCACGATGGGGCTGCCGACGGGCACCGCCAGCAGCGCCGCATCGTCGGCTGTCGCCGCATCGGCACCGATCGTCTGGACGGCGCCGCGCAGTTCGACGCCGAGCAGTTCGTAGAAGGGCTGCCGCTCCACATCGTGCCGACTGAGGTGCTGGCCGAGGTCGGCGGGGCACCACACGGTGACGACGGCAAAGGGCTGGCCGTCGGCCAGGTTGCGCCGCTTCACCCGCAGCACCTGTCGTGCGCCGAGGCGAGACCGGACATGGTCGTCGGCCTCGACGAACGCGAACTCGCGGATCTCGCGCTGCGGATGGAGCCCGCCGGACTCGAGCTGCTGCTCGATGGTGTCGAGCGTGCCGAGGCGCTGCTGGAACGGCTCGCCCGCCACGAACCAGCCGAATCCCTGCCGGGCGTCGACGAGCCCCTCAGCCCGCAGCACCTCGAGCGCACGCCGCACCGTGACCCTGCTGGCGGCGAACTCGGCGGACAGGTCGCTCTCGCTCGGCAGCACCTGGCCGATGCCCGCCGCGGCGACGCGGCCGCGAAGGTGCTCGGCGATCTCCTGGTAGCGGATGGCACGCGTCACCGGCATGCCGGGCTGCGAGGGCATCACTCGCCGGTCCCGGGCCCGGGAGGGTCCGACGGCGTCGGCAGTTCGCTCGATCGGGGCACTTGTCTTATAGTTGTCTACATCCGTCCATCTCGCAAGGGGTACCCATGAAGGCCACCGCCGGCACGCCGATCGAACTCGTCCAGGCCGCCTACGCCACGCTGCCCGACCGTGTCGCCGCTGGCCGCCGGCGCCTCGGCCGACCGCTGACGCTCGCCGAGAAGATCCTCCTCAACCACATGGTCGACCCATCCGAGCCCGTCGACCGCGGCGTCACCTACAACGACTTCCATCCCGACCGCATCGCCATGCAGGACGCCACGGCTCAGATGGCGCTGCTGCAATTCATGACGGCCGGCCTTCCCACCACGGCCGTGCCCTCGACGGTGCACTGCGACCACCTCATCCTCGCCAAGGTCGGGGCGAAGATCGACCTCGGTGTCGCCGTCGATACCAATCGCGAGGTGTACGACTTCCTGCGCTCGGTGAGCGCCCGCTACGGCATCGGCTTCTGGGGTCCCGGCAGCGGCATCATCCACCAGGTCGTGCTCGAGAACTACGCCTTCCCGGGCGGGATGATGATCGGCACCGACAGCCACACTCCGAATGCGGGCGGGCTCGGGATGGTGGCCATCGGCGTCGGCGGCGCCGATGCCGTCGACGTCATGACCGGATTCCCCTTCAACGTCCGCTGGCCGAAGGTCATCGGCGTGCGCCTCACCGGCACGCTCTCGGGCTGGAGCTCGCCCAAGGACGTCATCCTCGAGGTGGCCCGCGTGCTCACCGTCGAGGGCGGCACCGGCGCGATCGTCGAGTACTTCGGCCCCGGCGCCGACTCGATCTCGGCCACCGGCAAGGCCACCATCTGCAACATGGGCGCCGAGATCGGCGCGACGTGCAGCGTCTTCGGCTACGACCACCACATGGCCATGTACCTCAAGGCCACCGGGCGCGAGGCCATCGCGGATGCAGCCGACGCCGTCGCCGAGCACCTGCGACCCGACGACGGCGCCCTCTACGACCAGCTCATCGACATCGACCTCGACGCACTCAAGCCGCTCATCAACGGGCCCCACTCCCCCGACCGCGCCAACCGCGTCGGCACACAGGTGGGCGACGAGGCGCGCGCCAACGGGTGGCCGCTCGAGATCTCGTCGGCGCTCATAGGCTCGTGCACCAACAGCTCGTACGAGGACATCACGCGGGCGGCATCCATCGCCCGCCAGGCCGCCGCGCGCGGACTGAGGGTTCGCACCGAACTGCTCGTCACGCCCGGCTCCGAGCAGACGCGGGCCACCATCGAGCGCGACGGCCTGATCGCCGACCTCGAGGCGATCGGCGCCACCGTGCTGGCCAATGCGTGCGGGCCCTGCATCGGCCAGTGGGAGCGGCCAGCCAGCGCCACCAGTGCGCCGAACACGATCGTCAACTCGTTCAACCGCAACTTCCCGAAGCGCAACGACGGCTCGGCGAACACCCTGTCGTTCGTCACCTCGCCCGACACCGTGGTGGCCCTCGCGCTCGCCGGCCGCCTCGACTTCGATCCCACCGCCGATGCGATCACTGCGCCCGACGGATCCGAGGTGCGCCTCGATGCACCGGTCGGCGAAGTCCTGCCAGCGCGCGGCTACGACCCCGGCGAGAACACCTTCACCCCACCGCCCGTCGACGGCTCGTCGGTCGTCGTCGAGGTCTCGCCCTCGAGCGACCGCCTGCAGCTGCTGCAGCCGTTCCCCGCGTGGGACGGCGGCGACTACCTCGGGCTGCCGGTCCTAATGAAGGCCAAGGGCAAGTGCACCACCGACCACATCTCGGCGGCCGGCAAGTGGCTCACCTATCGCGGCCACCTCGAGAACATCAGCGGCAATCTCTTCCTCGGCGCCGTCAACGCCTTCACCGATGCGGTCGGCGAGGGCCGCGACATCCGCGACGGCAGCGTCGACACGTTCCCGAACCTCGCCAAGAAGTACAGCGAGGCCGGCATCAGCTGGTGCGCCATCGGCGACCGCAACTACGGCGAGGGCTCGTCGCGCGAGCACGCAGCCATGGAGCCCCGCTACCGCGGCGGCGTCGTGATCTTCGCCCGCAGCTTCGCCCGCATCCACGAGACCAACCTGAAGAAGCAGGGCCTGCTGCCGCTCACCTTCGCCGATCCCGCCACCTACGACATGATCGGCGAGTCAGACCGCATCAACGTCGTCGGCCTTCCCCCGGTCCCCGGCGTCGAGGTGCGGTGCCAGATCGTGCGGGCCGACGGCTCGACGGTCGACTTCACGGCCACGCACACCTTCAGCGACGAGCAGGTCGAGTGGTTCCGCGCCGGCTCGGCGCTCAACGTCGTACGCCGCAAGGTGGCCGAGGGACGCTGACCGCCCCGCTGTCCGGCCAGCGCCCGACGGGGTCAGGAACCGGCGCTGCGCGGACGCTGCAGGTCGCCGACGCGATCACGGGCGAGGTCGCGCGCCCGCTCGGCGGCGGCGCGGGCACGATCAGCCAGGCGTGCCGCCACCTGCCCGATGCGCGTCACCTGGGCGAGCAGTCGCTCTCGCGCCTGCTCTGCCTCGGCAGACAGACCCTGCAGCGCCTCGATGCGCCACCACTTCATCACCACCGGCTGGAGGATCTGGTCGTGGTGCTGGGCAAGGCTGTAGATCTCGGCCCTCGCAATGGCCTCGGCGTGCTGCTTGAAGCCGGGGATGCCGGTGCCGGGCATCTCGAAGGTGCGAACCTGCCGCTCGATGGCCTCGATCACGAGCGACGGGCTGATCTCGAGCGCCGCCGTGGTGAGGTCGCGGTAGAAGATGAAGTGAAAATTCTCGTCGGTGGCGACGCGGCTGAGCAGTTCGTAGCCGGGGGCGGCCGCCGGGTGGTCGCCGAGCGCGTCCTGCATCGACCGGGCAGTGTTGCGATGGGCGATGCGCGTGGCGAGTTCCTGCAGGGCGACATAGACGAAGCCGTCGACTGCGGTCGGGGGTTCGGGCACCATGCCGCCTGACATCTGCGCCATGCGGCCGTCCTCGAGGGCGCGCGGGTCGAGTGCACGGGTGGTGAGGGCGAAGTCGCGCAGGGCCTGCGCGTGGCGCCCCTCCTCCGCGACCCACCGGTGCGACCAGTCGCGCCACACGCCCTTGTTGCCAAACATCCGCTCGAGGGTGCGGAAGTAGTAGGGCAAGTTGTCCTCGGTGAGCAGGTTGACGAACAGTGCACTGCGCACCTCGTCGGGCATCGGCACCTCGGCGGGATCCCATCCCTCGTCGCGCTGGAAGTCGCGGCCGAGCGACCACGGCACGAACTCGTGCGGGTACCACTCCTTGCACGTCGAGAGATGCCGTTCGACAAGGCGCTCCATCTCGGGCTCGAGTTCGTGGATCAGTGTCCGCTCGTCGGCCGCCTGGCGCAACCGTGTCCCGATCCGGGAAGGCGCCGCTGGCCGTGTCGTCATGGGGCGACACTAGCCACGACATCGGTCGGGGGTGTGTCGCCATCAGGTCGGTGCCCCTTGACGACGTCCTTCCGGCCGGTGCCACCCGGCATGCTCGCTAGTGTCGGCCCATGAGAATCGGCGTCGTCATCTTCCCCACCGACCGCGGCATCCAGCCCATCGAACTGGGACGGGAGGCCGAGGCGAGGGGCTTCGACTCGCTCTGGTTCCCCGAGCACTCGCACATCCCCACCAGCAGGCGCACGCCGTGGGGCGGACGCGCCGGTGCCCCGCCGCTGCCAGAGGAGTACTGGCGCACCCACGACCAGTTCGTGGCGCTCGCGGCCGTTGCCGCCGTCACCGAGCGCATCACGATCGCCACGGGCATCACCCTCGTCGCGCAGCGTGATCCGCTCTGGCTCGCCAAGGAGGCCGCGTCGCTGGACGTGCTGTCGGGTGGCCGGTTCATGCTCGGCGTGGGCTACGGGTGGAATCACGAGGAAATGGAGTCGCACGGCGTCGACGTCGCCCGCCGTCGTCGAGTGGTCCGCGAGAAGGTGCTCGCCTGCAAGGAGCTGTGGATCAAGGACGAGGCCTCGTTCCACGGTGAGTACGTCAACTTCGAGTCGAGCTGGGCCTGGCCGAAGCCGGTGCAGCAGCCGCATCCCCCGATCGTCATCGGCGCCTCGCCGACGCCGCGGCACTTCGAGCACATCATCGAGTACGGCGACGCATGGATGCCCATCGAGGGCCGCTTCGAGGTCGACCAGAGTTGGGCCGACCTGCAGCGCGCCGCTGCCGACGCCGGCCGCGACCCGGCGACCATCCGCCTCGGCGTCTTCAACGCCAAGGCCGATCAGGCACATCTCGAGCACCTGCGCAGCATCGGCACGTCGTGGGTGGCACTCGGCCTGCCACCGCTCGACCGCGACGCTGCGCTGGCGGCGATGGACCGCTACGCCCCGCTGGTCGACGCCGTCAACCGCGGCTGACCGCTCACCCCATGCCGGCACTCTCCCGCCGCCTCCGCACCGTGCCGGGGTTGTTGGCGGCTGCTGTCGTGCTGGTCGCCACGGCACCGGCGTGGGTGCCGCTGTCGATCGTCGCCGACCTCGCTCGCCGACGGCCACGGCTGCCGATCACGCGCCTCCTCGCCTTCGCGGTCTGCTGGTCGTGGCTCGAGACCGGTGGCGTCCTCGCCGCTGCATGGCTCTGGGCGACGCGGCGACACGGCGACCTGCGCGCCCACATCCGCCTGCAGCGCTGGTGGGCACTCAGCATGATGACTGCGCTCCGGCGCACCACTGGCCTCTCCATTGCACCGCCCGACCTCTCGCCGCTGCGCAGCGGTCCCGCCGTGATGCTCTGCCGGCATGCCAGCCTCGCCGACTCGCTGCTGAGCGCCTGGGTGATCGTGGGACACGCCGGGCTCGATCCCCGCTACGTGCTGAAGCGCGAACTGCTCGCCGACCCGTGTCTCGACATCGTCGGCAACCGGCTGCGCAATCACTTCCTCGACCGCGAGGCCCCCGACGCCGAGATCGAGCTCTCGGCGCTCCGAGCGCTCTCCGCCGACATGGGGGCCCGCGACATCGCCGTGATCTTCCCCGAGGGCACGCGTTCGTCGACCGCTAAGCGGGCACGGGCGCTCGAGCGCATCGCCGTGCGCGATCCTGAGCGCGCCGCACGACTGGCCTCGCTCCGCCACGTCCTTCCGCCCCGCCCGGCGGGGTCACAGGCACTGATCGAGGGATGCCCCGAGGCTGACGTGGTCATCGCATGGCATGTGGGCTTCGACGGCCTCGACACATTCGGGGGCATTCTCCGACACCTCGCCTCGCGGCCGCGGCTCATCGAGTTCCACTCGCGACGGGTGCCACGGGCAGAGGTCCCCGACGGCACCGCATTCGGGCGGTGGCTCGACGAGCAGTGGCTGCAGGTGGACGACGAGGTGCATCGCCTGCTGCGATAGTGGAGTCGACATCGGCACAACTCGGCCTCAGCCTCGACATCGCAGCGAGGGCGGCCCACATGAGAGGAGCCCGACATGGGCATGATCGGCTCGGCAGTCCTCGCAACGGCTGGCGGCGCAATGGGTACCGCAGCGCTGGCCGTTGCATCGCTGATGGTCGCCACCTGGCTGCTGAGCCTGGCGCTGCGCAATGCGTCGATTGTCGACGTGGCGTGGGGGCTCGGCTTCGTCATCGTGGCGTGGGCGGTGCGCCTCACCGAGGACGGCCTTGATGCCCGGCAGAACCTGCTCGTCGTGCTGGTGAGCATCTGGGGCCTCCGGCTTGCCGGCTACCTGTTCTGGCGCAATCACGGAAAGGGCGAGGACTTCCGCTATCGGGCGATGCGCAAGCACTGGGGCGCCCGATTCCCGCTCATCAGCCTCGTCACCGTGTTCACGCTGCAGGGCGTGCTGATGTGGACGGTCTCGCTGGGCGTGCAGCTCGGTCAGGTTCCCGACGACCCGCCCATCGGCCCGCTTGCCGTGGTCGGCATCATCGTCTGGGCGATCGGCCTGTCGTTCGAGGCGATCGGCGATGCCCAGCTCGCCCGCTTCAAGAAGGACCCCGCCAACGAGGGCACGGTGATGGACCGTGGCCTGTGGCGCTACACGCGTCATCCCAACTATTTCGGCGATGCGTGCGTGTGGTGGGGCATCGGCATCGTCGCCGCAGAGTCGGGGCTGGGCGCATGGGGCCTGCTCGGATCAGCCGTGATGACCGTGCTGCTGGTACGCGTCAGCGGCGTGGCGCTGCTCGAGCGATCGCTCAGCAAGCGCAAGCCCGGCTACGCCGAGTACGTGCGCCGGACGAGTTCGTTCATCCCCCGGCCGCCGCGGCCCTGAGGCAACCTGCTCAGTCGGTGCCGGGCCGGCGCTCGGCCTCGCGCGTCCCGTCCGCACGCGTGCCGGGCGGCGACGCCCGGCGGATCTCGTCGTCGGTCGGCATGCGGCGAACGCTGCTCTCGGCGGGCAGCAGCGACATGATCGCCGCCATGATCCGCTTCGTGTCGGCGTCGGCACTGCGGTAGACCAGCGGCACCGCGGGCCCGACGGCAATCGTCACCTGCGGCGGGTCGGCGAGATTCGAGACGTTCGGAAGGCGTGAGCACCGCGGCCACACGAGCTCGGTGCCCCACAGTCCCACGGGGATGACAGGCGCCCGGCTCGCCCCCGCCAGTCGAGCCGCGCCCCACCTGCCACGGAGGACGGGATCGTAGAAGCCGGCGCCGCGCGGGATGGTGCCCTGCGGCATCAGCGCCACGACGTCGCCCGCCGCAAGTGCCGCTTCCGCAGCGCGCAGTGGCGCGTCGCTGCCGGTTGCCCGGTCGACGGGGATGCCGCCGAGCGCGGCAGCGACCTGGCCGATCACCGGTGCGTCGAACACCTCGCGCTTGCCGAGGAAGCGCACTGCCCGGCCAGCACGTGCCAGCAGCACCGCCATCGCGGCGACATCGAAGTAGCTGCGGTGGTTGGCGACGATGATGGCTGGCCCGTCGGCCGGTATGTGCTCGGCGCCGGCGATGTCGAAGCGCGCATAGGGAAACAGCGCTGGGTGCGCGAGCGGCAGCAGGAGGCGCTGCAGCTCGACGTCGAGCAGCGGCAGTCGCAGCCCGCCCGGCGACCGGGCGGGGCCGAGGTCGATCGTCGGCCAGCGGCGTGCAGCTGCCATCACCGCCATTCTCGGATCGGGGTTCACCACGTGCGGATGGCCGACTGCGCCGAGCAGCGGCGTGTCGTAGACGCTGTCGCTGTAGGCGTAGCTGGCCGAGAGGTCGACGCCATGACGGCGCGCCCAGTCGCGCACCGCCGACAGCTTGCCGGTGCTCCACACGAACGGACCGTCGAGCGACCCGTCGTAGCGACCGGCACCATCGACGCCGTACCGAGTGGCCACGACGTCGTCGAGGCCGAGTCGGCGGGCCAGCGGCGCCACGAGGTCGTGCGGGGTCGTGGTCGCCAGCACGATCGGACGCCCCGCGACGCGGTGCTCGTCGAACAGCGCGGCGGCCTGCGGCTGCACGAGTTCGATGAGGTGGTCGGCCGCCGACTCGGCCACGCGACGCACGGCGTCCTGCGAGCGCCCCTTGGCGAGGCGCACCGCCTGTCGCGCGAGCGCCATCGACGGCAGCGTCTCGCCGAGCGCATTGAACACTGAGAACAGCAGGCCCTCGCCCGGGAGCGCCGGCGGCGCCAGTCCGGCGTCGCGCATCGCCATGGCAAATACCTGGCCCGAGGCCCCGGCGAGGAGCGTGCGGTCGAGGTCGAAGAATGCGGCGCCAGTGGCGCCCGCTGCGCTGGCGCTCATGGGAAAAGGCTACGCCGATCGGCGGCCGACACGCCCCGGAAACGGGAGAAGCCCCGGATGGGGGATCCGGGGCCTCTCAACCTTGAACCGGTGGTCTGGGGGAACCACTGTGGTTCTCGTCGGGCGGCCATTGGGGGACAGCCACCACGAACACACTAAGTATGCACGTGAACATCCGATCGCTCAAGTCGTACACGGCGATACTCGCTATCTTCTTTGGAGATGGACCTGCGCCAACTCGCCGCCCTCGTGGCAATTGCCGACCACGGCTCGTTCTCGGCCGCCGCACGGGCGCTCTACACCGTCCAGTCGAATGTCAGCGGCCATATCGCCCGGCTCGAGCGCGAGCTCGGCGCCACCCTGGTCGACCGCCAGCGCGGCGGCCTCACCGACGACGGCGTGACGGTGGTCGAGCGGGCGCGGCGCATCCTCCACGAACTCGACGACATCAGCGCAGAGATCGCGTCGCGTGGCAACGAGGTGCGCGGCGAGGCACGGCTCGGCTCGATCGGCACGACGGCGCGATGGCTGCTGCCACTGCTGCTCGCCAGCGTGTCGCGCCAGCATCCCGGCATCCGCGTCACCGTGCACGAGGGCAGCACCACGAACCTCATACCCCGCGTGATCAGCCAGCAGCTCGATGCCGCCGTCATCCACCTTCCCGTCGAGGAGCCCGAAGTCGACGTCGAGCCGCTGTTCGCCGAGGACCTGCTGCTGCTCGTGCACACCAAGCACCACCTGTCGGCTCGCGACTCGATCTCGCTCGGCGAGCTCGCTGACGAGCCGCTGCTCCTCCCGCCGGCCGGCACGGCGCTGCGCCGCGTGATCGACAAGGCAGCAGCCGGCTCGGGCGCCACGATGCGCACACTCGTCGAGATCGACGGCGTGCGCCTCCTTGCCTCGCTCGCATTCGAGGGCTACGGCGCGGCGATCGTGCCGGCAACGGCCGTGCCGCGCTGGCTCACCGGCGACTTCCGGCGCATTGCCGTCCCCGAGTTGCCGCGGCGTGTCGTCGGCCTCGTGCAACGACGCCGCCCCACGGCCGGTGCTCCGGCGCGTGCGCTGCGCGAGGTGATGCGCGAGGTGATCGCCGTCCAGGGAGCTTGCCAGCCCGGCGTGCACGTCGGCACCGACGCCTTCCCGCTGAGCCGCTCGGCTGGCTGAGTCGCTCGGCTGGCTGAGCCAGCACTCGCACCGCTCCCCCGCCCACGGTGCCAGCCGGTTGTCTAAGGTGACGTCGATGTCCGCAGTCACGCCGCTCGCCGTGCGCGCCAAGGTGCCCGGCATCGTCCGGGCCGGCGTGCACGACCTGCTCGGGCGGCAGGTGGCGTGGGTCGACATCGAGTCGGCCGACCGGCGGGGCGCACTGTCGAGCTCGTCGTCCGCCACCATCGAGACGGCAGCACGGCTCGCCCTCGACCAGCGGATACCCATCGTGTGCGTGGTGCGATCGAGCGGCGCCGACATCGTCGAGGGCATCGCTGCGCTCCACGGCTGGGGACGGGCCGCACGCGCCCTTGCCGACTGCTCCGGCGTCGTGCCGACGGTCTTCATCGTCGACGGCCCCGCCGTCTCCGGCCCAGCGCTCCTGCTCGGCATTGCTGACCACGTCATCATGACCGAGCGCGCCTACGCGTTCGTGTCCGGCCCGGCCATGGTTGCCGAGTTCACCGGCGTCGTCATCGACAGCGACGAGCTCGGCGGCGCAGCCACCCACGCCCGCTACTCGGGTGCCGCCACGCTCGTGGCCCCCGACCTCGACGCGGCGATCGAAGTGTGCGGGCAGCTGCTCGCGTACTTCCCGTCGCACAACGACGAGGAGCCGCCGACGTGGCCCACCGACGATCCCGACGACCGCCCCACTCCCGAGGCCGGCGACGTCATCCCCCCGTCGTCGACCGGCAGCTACGACGTCCGGTCGGTGATCCGAGCCATTGCCGATGACGGCGACCTGCTCGAGCTGCGCCCGCGGTGGGCGCCGAACGCCGTCACGGCGCTCTGCACGGTCGGCGGCATGCCCGTGGGCGTCGTCGCCAATCAGCCGCTCGCCCTGGCGGGAACCCTCGACATTCCTGCGTCGCAGAAGGCCGCTCGATTCGTCGCCACCTGCGACGCGTTCAACGTCCCACTCGTCACCCTCGTCGACACTCCGGGCTTCTACCCCGGCAAGGACCTCGAGTGGCGAGGCATGATCCGCCACGGCGCGCAGCTCGTGTTCGCCTACGGCCGGGCGTCAGTGCCGCGGATCTGCGTGATCCTGCGCAAGAGCTACGGCGGCGCGTACATCGTCATGGACTCGAAGCGGATGGGGAACGATCTCTGCGTGGCGTGGCCATGGGCCGAACTCGCGGTCATGGGTGCCGGGCAGGCGGCGGCGATCCTGCAGCGGCAGGCCACCCCGGACGAGCGGGCGGCGTTCGAGGCCGACTACGCCGAGCGCCTGCTCAACCCCTACGTGGCCGCCGAGCGCGGCTACATCGACGCCGTCATCGAGCCCGCCGACACCCGGGGCGTGATCGCCCATGCCCTGCAGGCCCTCGTCGACAAGCGCGAGCCGGCCCAGCACAGGGCCCACGACAACACCCCCCTGTAGGGCTGCCGGGCGCAGGATGGGCCCTCGCCAGAGGCCCACCGCTAGTCTCCAGCGCCGGGGAGAAAGCCCCGTGTACGCCCTCGTGTCGCTGAAGGGAACAACATGCCCGACACCATCACCATCACCGACGACCGGACGGGCAAGGCCGTCACCGTGCCGATCGAGGAGGGCGTGATCCCGGCGGCCGCACTGCGCGAACTCGACCCGGCGCTGTTCGTCTACGACCCCGCCTACATGCAGACGGCGGCCTGCCGCAGCAGCATCACCTACCTCGACGGCGAGGCCGGCATCCTGCGCTACCGCGGCTATCCGATCGAGCAGCTCGCCGAGAAGAGCACCTACCTCGAGGTGGCGTACCTGCTGCTCAATGGCGAGCTGCCCAATGCCGCCGAGCTCGAGCGCTGGACCCACGAGGTCACCACCCACACCTTCATCCACGAGAACATGCGCAAGCGGTTCGTCGACGGCTTCCACTACGACGCCCACCCGATGGGCATGTTCGTCAGCGCGCTGGCGGCGCTCGGCACCTTCTACAACGACGCCAAGGACATCTTCGACACCTCGAGCCGCGACAAGCAGGTGCTGCGGCTCATCGCCAAGACGCCCACCCTGGCGGCGATGGCCTACCGCTTCTCGGTGGGCCTTCCGTTCGTCTACCCGAACAACGACCTCAGCTTCCCCGCCAACTTCCTCAACATGATGTGGAAGATCGGCGACTACCACGTCGATCCTCGGCTCGAGCGGGCAATGGACGTGCTGTTCATCCTCCACGCCGATCACGAGCAGAACTGCGGCACCACGGCCATGCGCGTCGTCGGCAGCAGCCACGCCGATCCGTACTCGGCGGCAGCCGCTGCGGCATCTGCCCTCTACGGCCCGCTGCACGGCGGTGCCAACGAGGCAGTGGTGCGCATGCTGAAGGACATCGGCAGCATCGAGAACGTCCCGGCGTTCATGGACGAGGTGAAGTCGGGCAAGGGCAGCCGGCTGATGGGCTTCGGCCACCGCGTCTACAAGAACTACGACCCGAGGGCACGCATCATCAAGAAGACGGCCTACGAGGTGTTCGAGGTCACCGGCAAGAACCCGCTGCTCGACATCGCCCTCAAGCTCGAGGAGACGGCGCTCAGCGACCCGTACTTCGTCGACCGCAAGCTGTATCCGAATGTCGACTTCTACTCGGGCCTCATCTACCAGGCGCTCGGCTTCCCGGTCGACATGTTCACCGTGCTCTTCGCCATTCCGCGCACTGCCGGATGGCTGGCCCACTGGCAGGAACTGCTCGGCGACAAGGACCAGAAGATCAGCCGCCCGAGGCAGTGGTACACCGGCGTCGGCGAGCGCCAGTTCGTGCCGCTCGCCGACCGCTGATCGGCGACAACCCTCCATGACGGGCATCGCCGCTGAACATGGCGACGACGGGGTCGATGGCGGCGCGCAGCCATCGGAGACGACGGCCGACTCGGCCGGGATGCGCCGACGAACCCTGATCGCTGGTGCCGTCGCTGTCGCTGCCGGGGGCACGTCGGCTGCGCTGCTGCTGCCGACGTCGTCGCCGACACGTCGCACCTCGCCCGCTGCCGACCCGATGCCCTCACCGACGGTGCCCGGCACGCGAACCGGTTCGTCGCCCGGTGGCACCGCAGGCGGCACTGACGCCACGGTGCCCGAGGCACTGCCGGCAGCGGCAGACACTGTCGACCTGCCCGACGGCGTCGACCTCGATCCCAGCACGCCGTACCTCACCCCCAACGACTCGTTCTTCCTCATCGACACGGCGTGGGCGATCCCCGAGGTCGACCGCGACTTCTGGACACTCGACATCGACGGCCTCGTCGAGCGAACCCTCACCCTCACGTACGCCGATCTGCTCGAACGCCGCCTCGTCGAGCGCATCATCACGATCGGATGCGTCTCCAACGAGGTGGGCGGGCCCTACATCGGCACGGCCCGCTGGCTCGGCGTGCCACTGCGCGACATCCTCGACGAGGCCGGCGTGGCCGACGGCGCCACCCAGGTGTTCAGCACCTCGATCGACGGATGGACGTGCGGCTTCCCGGTCGCCGACGCACTCGACGGGCGCGACGCCCTGATCGCCATCGGCATGAACGGCGAGACGCTGCCGCCCGACCACGGCTTTCCGGCGCGCCTCGTGGTTCCCGGCCTCTACGGGTATGTCAGCGCCACGAAATGGCTGCGCCGCATCACCCTCACCACCTGGGATGACGAGGGCTACTGGATTCCCCGCGGCTGGTCTCGCGAGGCGCCGGTGAAGACCCAGTCGCGCATCGGCCTTCCCGTCGACGGCAGCACCGTGGCAGCGGGTCCGGGCGTCATCGCCGGTGTGGCGTGGGCGATGCCCCGCGGCATCGATGCCGTCGAGGTGCGCATCGACGACGGCCCGTGGCAGCGAGCCGACCTCGGCGCCGAGCCCACGGGCGACGCCTGGCGGCAGTGGCGACTCGACTGGACGGCAACGCCAGGCGAGCACCTGATCACGGTGCGCGCCACAGACGGATTCGGCGATGTCCAGACCGACGACCGCAGCCCCGTCGATCCCGACGGGGCAACCGGGCACCACTCGGTGAAGGTCAGCGTCGACTAGCGGCCCGCCCGCCTCCACCAGCACGGAGGGCGGCGCAACTCGGTCAGCCGAGCGTCACCACGATCTTGCCCGCATTGGCATTCGCCTCCATGTGGCGATGGGCGTCGGCGATGCGCTCGAGCGGGAACGTGCTGTCGATCACCGGCCGCAGCACGCCGCGGTCGAACAGGGGCAGCACCTCTGCGGCGAAGCGCCGCGTGACCGCCACCTTCTCCTCGATCGGACGGGCCCGCAGCGTGGTCCCGATCCAGCGGGCGCGGCGGCCCATCAGCAGGCCGAGATCGACGGGCACCTGCGCGCCGCCCATCAGCCCCACCTGGACGATGGTGCCCCGCTGCGCCACGGCGCGCAGGTTGCGATTGGCCTCCTCGCCGCCGCTCACGTCGAGCACGACGTCGAATCCCGTCGGCACCGCTGCCAGCGCGTCGGCCAGCCAGTCGTGCGGTGACCGGGCAAGCACCAGATCGGCGCCGAGGCCGCTGCAGGCAGCGGCCTTTCCCGGCGAGCAGGTGACGGCAACGCGTGCGCCCACCGCCCGGGCGAGCTGGATCGAGGCCGTGCCCACGCCGCTGGCGCCGGCGTGGACCAGCGCCCAGCGCCCGCTGGTGAGTCCTCCCTGCACCACGAGGGCATCCCTGGCCGTGAGGAACACCTCGGGAATCGCCGCCGCCTCGCGGAGATCGATCCCGGCCGGAACTGCGAGCAGCTGGCGCTCGTGGGTGCACACCAACTCGGCGTACCCGCCTCCGGCTTCGATGCCCATCACGCGGTCGCCGGGACGCCACATGGTCACCCGCTCGCCCGCTGCGGCCACGGTGCCAGCGAACTCGAGCCCCGGGATCTCCGGGGTACGCCCGCGCGGGTCCGGATACGCGCCCATTCGCTGGAGCACGTCGGCGCGGTTCACGGCCGTGGCCGCGACCCTGACGAGGACCTCGTCGGGCCCGGGGACCGGATCGGCGACGTCGGCGATCTCGAGCACCTCGGGACCGCCATGGGAGCGAATGACAACTGCGCGCATGCCGCGAGTCTCACACGGCGAGGCCCTCCGGATTCAGTCCGCCGGCCACGCCTCGCGGATCTTGCGGGCCGACTCGGAGAGCGGTTCGGGAAGGGTGCGGGCCTCGGCGACGGCCGTCATGAAGTTGCCGTCGCCCGCCCACCGTGGCAGCACGTGCACGTGCAGGTGTTCGTTGACGCTCCCGCCAGCGGCCCGGCCGAGGTTGATACCCACGTTCACCCCGCCGGGCCGGTACGCGGCCTTCACCGCCCGCACGGCACGGGTGACCGTCGACCACAGGTCGGCCTGCTCGGCCGGCTGCAGCATCTCGAGATCGGGCACCTCGCGGTACGGCACCACCAGCACGTGTCCCGACGTGTACGGGAAGGCGTTCAGCAGCGCGAACACCTCTGCGCCGCGGTGCACGACGTGCGTCGACTCGTCGTCGAGACCCGACCGGAGGATTTGCGTGAACACGCTGCCGTCGGGGCGCGCTGCGCCGGCTGCCTCGTTGACGTACTGCGCCCGCCATCCGTTCCAGATGCGCTCGAGCGTCATGGCAGCCGTGTCAGCGCGCCGCAGCGAGCTGCGCGTCGACCTCTGACCGGAGGCGCTCGACGAACTGGTCGAGTCCCACGCCGCGCTCGACGTCGCCGCCGCGCGGATTCACGCCGAGCGACGATGCCGACACGTCGTCGTCGCCGACCACGAGCACGTAGGGGATCTTCTCGAGCTTGGCCGCGCGGATCCTCTTGCCGAGCTGGTCGGCCGCCTCGACCGAGTCGACGCGGAATC
>JBJTRF010000151.1:0-11088 GCA_046076025.1 Ilumatobacteraceae bacterium | reverse complement strand
GGTGGCATCGACACGCCGGTCTCGCTGATCGACAGCACGTCGCCCACCTCGACGCCGGCCGCAGTCGCGTACTGGCCGGCGCGGGCGCGCGCATTGTCGACCGCCTCCTCGCGCGCTGCGCCGAGGACGGCCTCGACATCGTCGACGTAGAACGAGATGCCGCCGATGGTGATGGCGCCACCGGCGGCTGCCGCTGCTGCGTCGATCACCGGGCCGGCACGGTCGATGTCGCGCACCGTCACGGTGACAGAGTTCGACGCCGTGTACGAGGCGATCGTCGAGCTGTCGGAGTAGCTGGGATATACCGACAGGCCGGAGGTGCGGATGTCGGCATCGTCGACACCGGCGCCTTTCACTGCATCGATCAACTTCGCTGCAGCATCATTCGCCTGGCTGAGGGCAGCGTCGGCGGTTGCGGCGTTCACCTGCACGCCGATGCTGACATCGGCGGTGTCGGGCTTCACCGTGATCGACCCTGATCCGGCAACGGAGATCGTGCGCGAGAGCGCGCCGCTGTCATCGACCACCACAGTGCTGCGGTCGTGATCGCGATCGGCAACGGCCACCATGCCCGCTGCCACTGCGGCCGCGGCAATGGCGGCGGCGAAGAGCGAGATCCAGATCTCCCTGCGCATGAGATGCTCCTTGTGCGTCGGTGCCGCAGTGGCCTCGATGCCGGTGCGACGAGCGTGCGCCGTGGATGGTTCCCGATCGCCCAGCACGTCGCATCAGTCGGACGGCCCATAGGCGATGGGCGAGTGGATGAAGATCGCGCCGGTGAGGGAGTCGCGCCGGTCAGGGAATGGTGGTCGTGGTGGGCAGTGCCAGCTCGCTGCCGACGAACACGCCGATGCGGCCGACCTCGACCGAATTCAGCCGCACGACCACGGTCCAGTTGCCCGACGACCCGAGCGACAGCCCGTCGGTCTTCTCGAGCACGGCCACCCCGGCGCCGGTGAGCGGCGAAGGAACCACGCGAGTGCCGACCACGGTGCTGCCGGCCGGCGGGACGAACTCGATCTCGAGCCCGGTGAGGTCGGTCGCCGGCTGCACCACCTCGATGCGCACGTCGTTGGCGCCGACGGTCTCGCTGAACTGCACGACGATGTCGGCGTTCACCGCCGCGTTCTGGAAGCGGTGCACGGCACCGAGCGTCAGCGCAGGCCCCTCGCTGCGCACCAGCCCTGGCGGTGTGAACGTGAGGAGCCAGCTCGTCAGGCCGAGCACGGCGAGGCCGATGCCTGCCTCGATCGTGAACGAGCGGCGCACGCCGTGGATGGTGGCTCGCTTCACCCGCCGCTGCTCGGCGAGGTGCTGCCTGACGAACTGGCGCGCCAGCAGGGCGACGAACACCATCAGCGACACTGCGACGGCCTTGGCGAGCATGACGAGGCCGTGGCTGGTGGTGAAGTTCCCGCTGTCGAGCCTGACGAAGAGCAGCAGGCCCGAGATGAGGGTTGCCCACAGCACGGGTGTCGACCAACGCGAGTACTGCAGCACTGCCGAGGTGGTCTCCTCGGTGCCGCGTCCTGCCAGCACCACGCGTGCCATCAGCGCGAGGCCGCCGAACCATGCCGACATCGACAGCGCGTGCGTGATGCCGCCGACCCACTCGATGAGCCCGAACTCGGGCCGGGCAAAGCCCATCGTGACGACGGCGAGTGCAGGTAGGCCGAGGGCCTGCAGACGTACCGCCGGATCGATGATCCGCTCGGGGCGGAGCACCGCGTAGCCGCTGGCCACCGTGAAGGCCAGCCTGAGCATCGCGGCAGTGCCGCTGCCGACATCGAGGAGCGGTCCCCATCCGGTGGGCGAGAGCGAACTGCCGAGCGGTGCGGGCCCGAGGTCGGCGGCCAGCGCGCCGACGAACAGCAGCGTGCTGACCACGGCGCCGCCATAGACGATGCGCAGGAAGCTCTGCGTCTCGGCGAACTCGACGCCGTTGGGCCAGCACGTGGCGAGGGCGATGATCGAGCCGAACAGCACGGCGACGAACATGTTGGAGAAGAAGCGGAACAGCGAGAGCGGCCCTCGTGACGGCGCGCTCACCGCCCCCTCGCCCTCGGCCGGCACCTGGCCGGCGATCGTGGTGGTGGTCGTCACGCTGGTGTCGGCAGGCTGGCCGGCGACGGTGGTGGTGGATGCCGGGGTGGTGACGACGGTGTCGTTGGCGATCACGAACGTGTAGCTGCCGCTTCCGGAGGGCTGCAGGTTCACGTCGGTGACGCGCCACACCACGCTGCAGACGCCCTTCGGGAGCGGCGATGCCAGCGTGACCGACAGCGTCACCTGGTCGGCAAGGACCAGCGGCTTCGGGGTGCCGACGACGGCGGCCGGCTGCCCCTCGGCGCCGCACGTGAGCGTGACCGAGTTGGTGGGGCCGAGCGGGTTGGCGAACACCAGTGAGAGGGCTGCGGGCGACACGTCGACCGTGGTGTTGGGGGCGGGGGTGGCACTGACGATGCTGTTGTCGACCGCCGCCACGGGGGCGGCGTCGAGGGCGCTCAGCGCGGCGAAGCACGCCGTCCCGGCAAGGGCGGCGGTGGCGAGCCTGCGGCGCCGTCGGCCGGTGTGGGCCGGCGCAGCGCGCAGCGGGGCAGTCGGCGCAGGAACGGACATGACAGTGCGGCAACGCTACCCCCGCCGCTCGGCCCCGCCGCCGTCGCAGGGCGGCTGCGGCGCGCCGACTCGCAGCCGACACTGCCCGGGCGGCAGTGGCAGGCGCGTCATACCCCGTGGGTAGAGTCGCATCGATGGCCACGCAGTCGCTCTATCGCCGCTATCGGCCCCGCCGGTTCAGCGAACTGAAGGGGCAGGACCACGTCGTGCGCGCGCTGCGCACGGCCGTGATCAACCACCGCGAGGGGCAGGCCTACCTGTTCTCCGGCCCCCGGGGCACCGGCAAGACCACGTCGGCCCGCATTCTCGCCAAGGTGCTCAACTGCGAGCAGCCCGTCGAGGGCGAGCCGTGCTGCGAGTGCGATTCGTGCGCCGCAGTCGAGCGAGGCACCAGCTACGACGTGTTCGAACTCGATGCCGCCAGCAACAACGGTGTCGACGACATCCGCGATCTCATCGAGAAGGCATCGCTCGGCACGCCGGGCCGGCACAAGGTGTACATCCTCGACGAGGTGCACATGCTGTCCAAGGCTGCCGAGGCAGCCTTGCTGAAGACGCTCGAAGAGCCGCCGCCGCACGTGGTGTTCGTGCTCGCCACCACCGATCCGCAGAAGGTCTCCGAGACCATCCGCAGCCGCACCCAGCACCTGCAGTTCCACCTGCTGCCGATGGACGTGCTCGAGCAGCACATGCGCTGGCTGGCATCCGATGCCGGCATCGACATCGGCGACGACGTGCTGCAGTCGGTGCTCCGCCAGGGTGGCGGCTCGGCGCGCGACACCATCTCGGCCCTCGAACTGGTGGCGTCCGCCGGCGGCGAGGCCATCGAGGTCGCGCCGCTCGACGAGTTCGTCGAGGCCTTCATCGCCCACGACACGGGTCGGGCGCTCACCGCCGTGGCGCACTCGGTGCACCGCGGCCTCGGCGCGCGTACCATCGCCGACGATCTCGTCCGCCACCTGCGCGACTGCTTCCTGTCGATCATGGCGCCCGAGCTGGTGCAGCTGCCGAAGCAGCGCGCCGAAGAGGTGGCGGCCCTCGCGCAGCGACTCGGGGCGGGGGGAATCGTGCGGGCGATGGAGCGCCTCGGCGAGGTGCTCATCGAGATGCGCCACGCGCCCGATCCGCGGGTGCTGCTCGAGGTGGCGCTGGTGCAGCTCACCCACGAGGCCTCGAGCGTCGACGTCGGCGTGCTGCTCGAGCGACTGCAGCGTCTCGAGCAGCAGGTGGCGCAGGGTGCGGCCGCTGCGCCGGCCGGCCGCACCACGCCGATCGACCCGTCGACCGGCAGGGCATTGCTCGGCGGCCGCGCCCGGCGCGAGCAGTCGCCGCCGCCGTCCCCGACTGCCAGCCCGGCGGCCGGCTCGGCTGCCGAGGCAGGTTCGCCGCCCGACGCTGCCGCAGCACCTGTTGCTGCATCGCCGTCGCCTGATCCCGACACAGCCCGTGATCCCGACACACACCGTGGCCTCGACACGCCTCGTGCCTCGTCGCCGAGCGCTCCTCCGGCGAGCACTGGCTCGACGGGCGCAGCCGCCACGTCGACGGTGTCGGCGGCCGATGTCGCCCGGATCACCTCGGCGTGGCAGGGCGAGGTGCTGCCCGCCCTGAAGGGCATGGCCCGAGCGCTCTACTCGCCGCTGCGCGTGCTCGGCGACCGCGACGGCGCGCTGGCGATAGCCGTGTCGCGCGACAGCGTGCGCGACAAGTGCGCCAAGCACGTGCCCGAACTCGAGGCGGCCATCGCCGACCGGCTCGGCATCCAGGTTCGAGTCGCGCTGGTGGTCACCGGCGAGCCCGATCACGACCTCGACGTCACCGGCGGCACACCCCGGCCCGCAACGGCTCCGGCGGCCCGGCCGTCGGCGGGCGCGCCCAGCACATCGTCACCGCCGCCGACTGCACCGCGTGCCGCAGTGCCGCAGCAGCCTGCGCCGTCCGCACCGGCGGCGGCTCCCGCCGACGCTTCCGCCGCGGTGACGTCCGGCGATGCCACCGATGCCATCGACGGCAGCGCCGACGACATCGACGACATCGACCTCGATTCGCTCGAGGACGTGCCGCCCGAGCACGTACAGACCACCGAGTCGCTGCTGCACGACATGTTCCCGGGCTCGAGCCTCCTCGACGAGCGCTGACGTGGGGATGTACACCCAGCCGGTCCAGGCGCTCATTGACGAACTCGGCCGCCTGCCCGGGATCGGTCCGAAGTCGGCGCAGCGCATCGCGTTCCATCTGCTGAAGGTGCCGGCCGACGACGTCCATCGGCTGGCGTCGGCGCTGGTCGACGCGAAGGCGAAGGTGAGGTTCTGCGTCCGCTGCTGGAACGTCGCCGAGGCCGAACTGTGTCCCATCTGCGCCGACGATCGACGCGACAGCAGCCTGCTGTGCGTGGTCGAGGAGTCGCGCGACATCGTGGCCATCGAGAAGACCGGCGAGTACCGCGGCCGCTACCACGTGTTGCTCGGCGCAATGAGCCCGCTCGAGGGGATCGGACCCGAGCAGTTGAAGATGAAGGAACTCTTCGCCCGGCTCGAGCCAGAGGGCGTGCAGGAGGTCATCCTCTGCACGAACCCGAACACCGAGGGCGAGGTCACGGCGATGTATCTCGCCCGCCTGCTCACGCCGCTGGGGGTTCGGGTCACCCGCCTGGCGAGCGGCCTGCCGGTCGGGGGCGATCTCGAGTACGCCGACGAGTTGACGCTCGGCCGTGCACTCGAGGGTCGCCGCGAGATCACCGGCTGAGCAGCGGCACCTGCACCGCATGCGCCGCCCTGCAAAAGTGGGCTGGGGCACCACCCCCAGGCTTGGTGCGGGCGATGGGCCAAGCCGGGGGGCGGTGCCCCAGAACATGGATGTGGTCGTGGGGGGTGGGGACCACATCGCTGTATGTTGCGATCAGATTACAAATGTGACGACCACATGTCAAGCACCACGTCGTCGTTCGTGATCCACCGCCCCATGGCCGACTCGGGGCCGACTCGGGGCCGCCCCTCCCGCCCCCGCTCCGGGGCCCCTGCCCGTGCCGGGTCAGAGCGTGCGCAGCAGCAGGGCGTCGCCCTGGCCGCCACCGCCGCACAGCGCCGCAGCGCCCAGTCCGCCGCCACGGCGGCGCAGCTCGAGCAGCAGGGTGAGAGCGAGGCGGTTGCCGCTCATGCCGATCGGATGCCCGAGGGCGATGGCACCGCCGTTCACGTTCACCACGTCGGCCGGCAGGCCGAGGTCGCGCATCGACGCAATGCCCACCGCTGCGAACGCCTCGTTGATCTCGAACAGGTCGACATCGGCAACGGCGCGACCGGCCCGCTCGAGTGCTGCCGCGATGGCCGCACTCGGCTGGTGCAGCAGCGAGGCGCTGTCGGGGCCGGCCACCATCCCGTAGCCGACGACCTGCCCGAGCGGCGCGACGCCATATCGGTCGAGTGCTGCCTGGCTCATCATCACCACGGCCGAGCCGCCGTCGCTGATCTGCGATGCGTTGGCCGCAGTGATGGTGCCGCTCTTGTCGAAGGCGGGGCGCAGGCTGCCCAGCGAGGCCATGGTCGTCTCGGCACGGACGCCCTCGTCGGTGCTCACCACGAGCGGGTCACCCTTGCGCTGGGGAATCGACACAGCCACGATCTCGTCGGCGAGGCGCCCGTCTGCGATAGCCGCCGCGGCGCGCAGGTTGCTGTGCATCGCGAACTCGTCCTGCTCATCGCGCGAGATGTCTCCCGCCGCGTAGCGCTCGGTGCCGGCGCCCATCAGACATGCGTCGAAGGCGCACCACAGGCCGTCGCGCACAATGGCATCGAGTAGTTCGGTGTTTCCGTAGCGGAAGCCGCCACGTGCGCCGGGGGCCAGGTAGGGGGCATTCGTCATGCTCTCCATTCCGCCGGCCACCACCACGTCGGCGTCGCCGGCGGCGATCATCTGGTCGGCGAGGTAGATGCTGTTGAGTCCGCTGAGGCACACCTTGTTGACATTCACCGATGGCACGTGCAGCGGGATGCCGGCCTGCGCAGCAGCCTGTCGGGCCGGCACCTGGCCCTGGCCCGCCATGAGCACCTGTCCCATGACGACGTGATCGACGGCATCGCCGCCGATGCCAGCCCGGCGCAGCGCCTCGGCGATGGCAGTCGCGCCGAGGTCGACGGCGCTGAGCGACGCAAGGGCGCCGCTCATCTTCCCGATCGGCGTACGGGCACCGGCAACGATGAACGAACCAGCCATGACCAACCTTTCGACGTCGGCGGGCGAGCGCGCCGCTGCAGGGGCAGCGTATGCCTTCGGGCAGCGGTGGCCTGAATGCTAGAGAGGGCGGGTGCCCGCCTACGACGACCCGAGCATCGTCCGCCGGGCCCAGGCCTACGAGATCGCCCGTTCGGTGCCGATGGGGCTCCTGGCGCCGATGGAGGCGACGATCCTGCTCACCATCGCGATCAAGCACTTCGACGCGTCGTGGTGGGTGAAGTCGCTCGTTGCGGGCGCCGGCGGGATCGGCCTCGTGATCGGACCGTGGATCACCAGCGTGGCGAGGCGATGGGGCAAGCCGGTGATGGTGCCGACCGCAGTGGTGTCGGCGGTGTGCGGCGTGGCCCTGATCGCAGCTGCATCGGGCTCGGTGACGGCCTTCGTCGTGGGCTCCTTCGTCGCGATGACGGCGCTGAACCTGGCCTATCCGCTCATCACCACCACCTACTCACAGGTGTTCCCGCCGCACGAACTCGGCCGCCGAGTGGGATGGGGCATGTCGACGAAGGTGCTCGTGTCGGCGGTGCTCGGCATCGCCATCGGCGAGTTTCTCACCGACCGGCTCGACCTCTGGTGGGCGGTAGTGCTGGTTGGCGGCCTGATGGCGCTGACGATGGCGGCGCTCGAGTTGCGAATGCCCAGCGAGCCGATCGCCCACGTCGAGGGAGTCAGGCGCACGGCAATGCCGCACTTCCACCTGCTGGCCGACGATCGCCGACTGCGCCTCACCATCGGGTCGTGGATGGTGATGGGATTCGGCAACCTGATGCTGTTGCCGCTGCGTGTCGAGTACCTCGCCCAGCCCGAGTACGGCATCGATGCCAGCCCGGCGAAGATCCTCGTCCTCACCGCAGTCGTTCCCGCCGCGATCCGCCTGCTGACGATGCCGCTCTTCGGTGCCCTGTTCGACCGCCTCGACTTCTTCGCCGGCCGCATCCTGGTGAACCTGCTGTTTGCCTTCTACATCGCAGCGTTCTTCACGGGCACCAACGACGTGGGTCTTGCGATCGGCGCTGTGCTCTTTGGCGTGGCGAGCGCTGGCGGCGATCTCATGTGGACCCTGTGGGTGGTGAAGTTCGCGCCGTCTGACCGCACCGCCGACTACATGGGCCTGCACACCTTCTTCACCGGGGTGCGCGTGTTCCTCGCGCCGATTGCCGCATTCGCGATCGTCGGCGAGGTGTCGTTGGTGTGGATCGCCGTGATCTCGGCGGCGCTGATTCTCGTTGCCTCGGCGATGCTGGTGCCCGACTACCTCACCCAGCGACGGGCAGTCACGGCGTCGGCACGATGACGCTGGTGCACCCGAGTCCGCTCGTGTCGGTGCCGCCCCACGCCACGATGGCGGCGCAGATGGTCCAGGTGCCCTCGGTGAGCGTGAACGATGCCTGCCAGCCGTGGAATGGGCCGATACCCGGGGGTGCCGTGGTGATGGCCCGGCTGGCGAGAATGGTGCGTGCGATGGCGGGCGTGGTGGCGCCACTGCGCGTGACGGTGATGCGCACCGGTACCGGCAGGTCGAAGGCGGGGTCGTAGGCCGAGCCGGAGAGGGTGACCGACACGGGTGCTGGCCCGGCCGGAACGCTGGCGGTGCCGATGCCGCCGGTGGGCATGCCGTTGGGGCGCTGCGGCTCGATCCCAGCCAGGAACTCGTAGACGTCGGCGGTCTCGTAGCCGAGCGCCCAGATGGCGATGCCGCTCCATCCTGCGGCGAGCGCGCCCTCTGCCCGTCCGCGCAGCGTGGCGGCATCGGGCACGAACACAGTGTGCTGAATCGTGCACGTCGCCGGTGGAGCCGGCGGATTCAGCCGCACCGCCGGCTGCAGGCCCGTCAGCGTCACCGGCTCGCCGATGCGGTCGATGACGGCGAACGTGCCGATCGCCGCGGGTGCAGTGCCCGTCACGACCTCGGTCCACTCGAAGGTGAGCTCGCCCGACACGTGCCGGGTGGGCTGCACGCCGACCGACGCGGCGAGCGGTGCCGTCTCGCGCAGCGTGATGCTGTCGCGGAATGTGGCACCGACGGGACACGTGTCGGCGGAGTACTTCTTGGTCGCCCAGTGACGGCCGTAGGCGGGCACGCCGAGCTGCAGCTTCGAGAGCGGCACGCGCGCCGAGCTCCATGCGATCACCGACTCGACCCACCAGCCGGGGCTGATTGGTCCCGGGGACGAGGTGCTCCAGTCGTAGGCCATCAGCCGCAGGCGGTCGATGTGCGGCGCGATCTCCTGCTGGGCGTACACCGTGTAGCCGACGGTGGTGTTGCTCGAGGTCCATACCGGCGGCACCGTCACCGACAGCAGCTTGCCCTGGGCGCGGAGCGCGGCGCCGAGTTCGGCCACGAAGGCGATCCAGTCGGGCCGGATGCTGTCCCACGTCGAGCGGGGATCCCCGAATGCGAACACCTCGTAGTCGAGATCGATGCCGTCGTATGACTTGGACGTCACCAGTGCCACGATGTTCTGCACGTGCTGCGTGCGGCGGGCGGGATCGTCGAGGATGGCGCGCATCACGCCGGCTGGCTGCACGTCGAAGATCGACGGCACCACCGGCAGGCCCTGCGCCCTCGCGCTGGCGACGGCAGCGTCGATATTGGCCTGCGATGTCGACATGTCGATCGTGCCGTCGTCGTCGGTGCCGTAGAACATCAGCGACACCTCGGCGAAGAGGCTCGCTGCGCCGTCGTCGTCGATGACGGCGCGGCCGCTGGTAATGCCCCACGAGGGAATCCACCCGGTGACGAATCGATTCGGCTCGCAGGCAGTCAGCAGTGACATCAGTGGCACGAGGAGTGCCAGCGCCGACCGCGCCGTGCGGAGCGGGCGTCGTCGTGAGCGCACGTCGCGAGGCTAGTGGCGGCAGGCAACTGCGATCCGGCCGCGACGCAGGGCTACGTTGTGACGAGATGTCCACATGAGCGCAGCACCTGTCAACGCAGCACCCGACGCCGCCTCGGCATCCGGTGCACGCTCGGTCACCGCCATCGGCATTGGCGCCGTGCTGGCATCGACGGTGTTCTGGGGAATCGGCAGCTCGTTCGGGGCAAAGGCCGACCTTCCCGGCGTGGTGCTGTCGTTCTGGCGGATGTGGATCGCCACCGCAATGATCCTCGTAGTGGTTGCCGTCACCCGACGGTGGCCGACGTGGGTCGACTTCCGCCGGTCCGCGCCGATGGGCGTGCTGTTCGGGCTGAACATCTGCTCGTTCTTCATCACGATCGAGTACATCTCGACCTCGGTGGCGCTCATCATCGGCGCGCTGACGCCGGTGGTGGCCCTTCCCGTGGCGGTGCTGTTCATGGGCGAGCGGCTGACAGCCGCCAAGGTGATCAGTGCGGTGGTCGCCGTTGCCGGCGTGATCGGCGCGGTGCTTGCCGCGCCAGCGTCGGGATCGGCCGACGACACGACGGTGGGCTACGTGTGGGCCGTCATCTCGCTGTTCGCGTGGGTGACGTACCTGCTGGCCAGCAAGCGGGTGCGACGCAAGGTCGAGACGGTCAGGCTCCTTGCCTGCTCGTCCGTCGTCGGTGGCGTGACGGTGTCGGTGATTGCGCTGGTGATCGGTGCTGATGTTGGCCAGATGGACGGACCACGCTGGATGTGGATCTCGCTGCTGGCGCTGGTGCCGGGCCTGCTGGGCCACGGGGTGTTCTCGTGGGCGCAGCCGCGTGTCGATGCCAGCGTGTCGTCGGTGCTCATCCAGGCCGAGCCCGTGATCGCCAGCTTCGCCGCCTGGGGCATCCTCGGCCAGCGGGTGTCGCTGCTGCAGATGCTGTCGATGGGCGTGGTGGTGGCGGCACTCGGCGCGCTGGCGTGGAGCGAGTCGCGCGACGACACCTCGTTCGTGCTGCCGGAGGACGACCCGCGGGTATGACTCGCTGCGGGCGAGCTCGCTTGGGCGGCTGCTCGGCGAGCCGCTGCCCGGGCGACTAGCCCTGCTCGATGGTGACCGACACGATGTCGATCGGCTCGAGCGGCGGGCCGTCGGCGGGATTCGACAGCGAGTCGAGGGTGGCCACGAGCGGCAGGTCGTCGGCGAGCACCTGGCCGAAGAGGGTGTAGTTGGGCGGCAGGGCGGCGCCGTTCGGTCCGGTGATGATGAAGAACTGTCCGCCTGCGCTGTTCGGATTGGCCGTGCGGGCCATTGCAATCTGTCCCTCGGAGTACTTGTAGCCAGAGCCTTCATCTTCGATGGTGTAGCCCGGGCTGTCAGTGTTGGTGGCACTGCCACCTTGAA
>JBJTRF010000150.1:0-3308 GCA_046076025.1 Ilumatobacteraceae bacterium | reverse complement strand
GTCCAGTGCGGCAGCAGCATCAGCGCCATCGTGGTGCCGTAGGCGCCGTTCTCGGAGTTGTTCTCCCACAGCGCTCGCCCGCAGCCGCGGCTCTCGCCGAGATCGGACATCGCCAGCACGAGCGAGCGATACTCGCCGTACGCCGGCCGGCCCTCGTAGCCGAGGAAGTTGTAGCGCGTCCAGCCGTCGGCGAGCGCGTCGCTGGCAGTGGGCGTGAGCGACACGACGTCCCAGTTGCCGATCCCCCACGAGTACACGGCCTTGCCGTTCTTGGTCACCGTCTCGGCACCCGGCATCTCGCGGAACGAGAACAGCTGCACCACCGTCACCACGAGCGTCACCGCAACCGCCGTGGCGATCCCGGTGGTGAGAGCGGTGCGGCCCGTCGGCTCGCGCAGTGTCGCGGCGCGGACGATGAAGTTCGCCGTCTCGGCGATGCCCACCATCATCAGCAGCAGGCGCAGCACGTAGAGGAACGGCAGCAGGCGCGGATTCCACAGCAGGCCGATCACCGGCAGGCTGTCGCGTGCGAGATACGTGGCCCCCATCAGGCCGATGCACGCCACGCCGAGGAACGCTCCGTTCAGGTGGCGACGCACGATGCTGGCCACGAAGCCGATGATGGCGAAACCACTCACCAGCAGGTCGAAGAAGCCCGGCCACGGGAAGAACATGTCCCAGAAGCTGTCCTCGGCACCCGAGGGTCGGAAGCCGTACTTCATGTCGGTCATGTAGTGCGTGGTGCTGGCGAACGGCAGGAACCAGAACATCACCAGCAGCGCAGCCGTTCCGAGCGTGGTGATGCCGTACTTGAACCTCGTGCGGTCCATCCAGATGGCCCACATCAGCACCAGCAGGAAGGGCCACACCAGCAGCACCAGGCCGTGCGACAGCATCGCCACGGCAATGACGATGGCGGCGCGCACGCGATAGCGGCCGGTCTCGAGGCCGTTGGCGAACAGGCCGAGGCCGAGGATCCCGAGCGACAGCGCGATCGAGAACGAGAACTCGCCCGCCATGGTGCTCTTGATGTTGCCGCCGTAGATGCTGAAGCTCTCGTCGAACAGGAACAGCAGGCCGGCCAGGGCCATCAGTTCGGGCATCGGATACCGGAACTTCGCGAGCCGGCCGAACGCCCAGCAGCACCACGGCATGGCGAGGATGCCCGACACCACCACCAGCTTGAAGGCGATGCCGTAGGGCAGCAGCACGTTGAGCGCCACGATCATCAGCGCCGGCGGCAGCATGTAGAAGCGGTAGATCGGGAGGCCGTTGTACCAGTAGTTGCTCCAGCCGCTGAGCTGGAAGTTCGGCAGCAAGTGGTCGCGCAGGAAGGCGGGACCCATCACGTGGGCGCCCATGTCGCCCCCGGTCGGGGTGTTGTCCGACAGGACGAGGTCGATGTGCACGACCTTCAGCAGCACCACGGTGCTGCCGAGGAGGATCACGAGCGCCGTGAAGTACTGCGCGAGGCGCTCGGTGGTCCACGGGCGGTCGAGCCATGCCCGTGGCCGGCGCAGCAGCCACGCGGACTTCGGCGCCAGCGGCGGTGCGTCGGCGGATTCGGCGTCGGGAGGGAGGCTCATGGCGTGGGGCATTGTTCCACGGCCGACCCTGCCAGCCCAGTCATGAGCGGCATGTCAGCGGGCGACCAGCACGAGGCCGGCAGCGTTGAAGGCAATGTGCGCCAGCACGCTGGCGCCGAGACGGCCGGTGAGCAGCAGTCCGGCGCCGAACACGAGGCCGGCCACGAGCAGTCCGGGAATCTCGACGGCCTGCAGGTGGATCACCGCGAACAGCGCTGCGCCGATCGCCCAGCCGGCGAGCCGCCCGAGCCGCGCCGAGAACGACGACTGCAGCAGCCCGCGGTAGACGACCTCCTCCACGAGGGGTGCCCCGAGCACCACGATCGCCACCAGCAGCACGGCACCGCCGCCCTGCGCCGACTCCCAGAGGTCGCGGGCGCGGCGCTCGATCTCGTCGGTGTCGAAGGTGCCCGGCCACACCGCTCGCAGCGGGGCATACACCAACGGCACGAGCGCGACCTGTGCCACCACGCCGGCGGGGATGCCGAGCAGGTCGATGGGCCGCATCCGCAGCCCGAGGTCGGCCGTCAGCCGTCCCGAGCCATGCCGCCGCACCAGGTAGACGGTCACGGCGAGGAGTGCCGCCCACTGCACGACGGCCGACGCCGCCAGCCACCCCACAGAGGGCGACGCATCGCCGTCGTTGGCGACGCCTGCGGCAATCAGCAGGGCCGTGGCGGACAGTCCGCTGCCCACCCACGCCGCCATCCATCCGGCAACGGCTTCGCCGGGCGGTACGGCGCTCGGCACGGCGAACTCAGCCAGCGAGCAGTCGCGACCCGGCGGCGACGAGTTCGCGGCGGGTGCGCCGGTCCTCGAGACGCCAGCCGTTGGGCACCGACAGCCTGCCGGTGTGCCGCTCGCACAGGTCGTAGCTGTGCGGGTCGCGGTCGCTCGCGAGGTCTTCCAGCCACGCCACCGACCGGGCGTACTGGTACGACAGCGTGGCGGTTGCCGGGAGGGCGCACCCCGTGCGAGAACACTGACGGCTCATGCAGAAAACGGTACGACACCGCGCGCGACCGGTGGTGGATACCCGCCGCACGAGGGGCGCTCCGTCGCACCCCCACCGTAGAATCCGGCGCATGAGCAACCTTCCCCCGCCTCCTCCCCCGCCTCCCCCCGGGCGCGGGCAGCAGCCCGGGCAGCCCGGCAACAAGCCGGGTCAGCAGCCCGGCGGCCGCCGCTCGTCGGGCTGGCCTCGCTGGGCGGTGCCGGTCGTGCTGGCCGTCCTGCTCGGCACCATCGCCGTCAACCAGCTGTGGCCCAGCCCCGACGCCAACGAACTCAGCTACACCGAGTTCATCGCCTCGGTCGAGAACGACCTCGTCAAGGAGTTCACGCTCACCAACGGCTCGAACACCATCGAGGGCGAGCTCACCGACGGCAAGCGGTTCACCACCACGGTGCGCGACAACTTCCCCGACGAGAGCGAGCGCGCCCTGCTCGACACGCACGAGGTCGACTGGAGCAGCACTACCCCGCCGAGCAACTGGTTGCTCAGCCTGCTCAGCCTGCTGCTCCCGTTCGCACTCATCATCGGCTTCCTCGTCTGGATGAACCGGCGGGCCTCCGGCCAGATGGGCAACGTGATGTCGATCGGCCGCAGCCGCGCCAAGGCGTATTCGGCCGACAAGCCGTCCACCACCTTCGCCGACATCGCCGGCTACGAGGGCGTGAAGCTCGAGATCACCGAGGTCGTCGACTTTCTGAAGATGCCCG
>JBJTRF010000149.1:0-13061 GCA_046076025.1 Ilumatobacteraceae bacterium | reverse complement strand
GACGTCGCCGGTGACGGCACCACCACCGCCACCGTGCTCGCCTGGAGCATGGTCCGCGAGGGCCTCCGCAATGTGGCCGCCGGCGCCAATCCGATGACCCTGAAGAAGGGCATCGAGGCCGGTGTCGCCGCTGCCGTGCAGAGCATCAAGGACCTCGCCAAGGAAGTCGACTCGAAGGACCAGATCGCCCAGGTGGCCAGCATCTCGGCCGCCGACACCGAGATCGGCAACATGATCTCCGAGGCGATCGACAAGGTCGGCAAGGACGGCGTCATCACCGTCGAGGAGAGCCAGACCTTCGGCATGGAGATGGACCTCGTCGAGGGCATGCGCTTCGACAAGGGCTACATCTCGCCGTACTTCGCCACCGACATGGAGCGCATGGAGGCCTCGCTCGAGGATCCCTACATCCTCCTCGTCTCGTCGAAGATCTCGTCGGTGCGCGACATGCTGCCCGTGCTCGAGAAGGTCATGCAGACCGGCCGGCCGCTCGTGATCATCGCCGAGGACGTCGACGGCGAGGCTCTCGCCACGCTGGTGGTCAACAAGATCCGCGGCACGTTCAAGTCGGCCGCCGTGAAGGCCCCCGGCTTCGGCGAGCGCCGCAAGGCGATGCTGCAGGACATGGCCATCCTCACCGGCGGCCAGGTCATCAGCGAGGAGGTGGGCCTCAAGCTCGAGAACACCACCCTCGACCTGCTCGGCCGCGCCAAGAAGATCATCATCACCAAGGACGAGACCACGCTCGTCGAGGGCGCTGGCTCCGAGGACGACATCAAGGGCCGCATCAACCAAATCAAGGCCGAAATCGACAACACCGACAGCGACTACGACCGCGAGAAGCTGCAGGAGCGCCTCGCCAAGCTGAGCGGCGGCGTGGCCGTGCTGAAGGTTGGCGCTGCCACCGAGGTGGAGCTCAAGGAGAAGAAGCACCGCATCGAGGACGCCGTCAGCACCACCAAGGCCGCCATCGAGGAGGGTGTCGTGCCCGGCGGCGGCGTGGCCCTGCTGCGTGCTCAGGCCGCGGTGCACAAGGTGTCGGAGACCCTGTCGGGCGACGAGGCCACCGGTGCCCGCATGGTGGCTCGAAGCCTCGAGGCCCCGCTGAAGCAGATCGCCGAGAACGCCGGCATGGAAGGCGGCGTGGTGGTCGAGAAGGTGCGCAACCTGAAGGGCGCCGAGGGCCTCAACGCCGCCACCGGCGAGTACACCGACCTGGTGAAGCTCGGCGTCATCGACGCCGCCAAGGTGACCCGCTCGGCGCTGCAGAACGCAGCATCCATTGCGGCGCTGTTCCTCACCACCGAGGCAGTCGTGGCCGACAAGCCCGAGAAGGACGCCCCCGCCATGCCCGGCGGCGGCATGGAAGACTTCTGAGCGACGTCATCGCCGCAACCGACGACTGAACCCGCCCGCTCGGCGGACCGGTCATATGCACGCAGCCCGGCGCACCAGCGCCGGGCTGCGTCGCGTCACGGGCTGCGTCGAGCGCTGCCGAGCTCGCTACGGACTCGAGGGAACTGTCGTGTACGCGGCGTCATCTGGCACGGTGATGGGCGCCGTGCCGCCGTCGAGGGCCGAGTCGCCGTCGTACGAGGTCACCACGTGCCCGACGTCGGCAGAGATCAGCAGATTGCCGAGTTGCTCGCGATCGATGCCCGATGCCCGAACGTGCAGCACGCAGACATCGAACGTGATGCGCACCACGAACGAGCCATCGTCCATCGTGAAGATCAGCGCTGCGAATCCGTCGACGGTTGCCACTTCTGAGGCAGCAATCTGCTCGGCGGTGAGATCGTCCGGGTACGGCGCCACGTGGCTGTCGTTGCCCGGCAGGCCGAGCATGCAGGTACGCGGCCCCGGGTCGGCGCTGCCCCACGGGCTCTCGAAGCGCGGGCTGTGCACGAATCGCGAGACCGAGGCGAAACCCCTCACCGGCACCTCGTAGCGCCGGTATGGCTCGAGGTCGACATAGTCGGCCAGTGCATCGCCGTAGCGCTGCACTACCAGCGACGAGCCACGCAGATCGACACCTGTGACGGCGAGGATGCCGGGGAGCCCGCGTGGTCCGCTGGCGAGTGGTGTCCAGATTCCCTCGAGCGTCACCCAGGCAAGGCCACCCTCACTCGGGTCGCCGGCCGCCTGCAGCACCGTCACGCCCGACTGATCAGACTCGAACTGGCCGCTGAGAAGGTCGATCACTGCCGCACCCGTCGTGCCGACATCGTCGACCCAGCTTGCCAGCACCGAGTTGCTGGTCCAGAGCGTGAACCGCCGATAGCTGACGCCCCAGCCGCCCGGCACCAGCGTCGACACGGTGGTGTCGCCCGCCCGAACCGTGAGGTAGAAGGCGCCGCCAGGCTCGTTGCTCGGTTCGCGGTACACGAGGCGAAGTCGCGCAGGGTCGGCGCCGGGCATGTCGGCGTCCTCGAGCACGAGGCCGCCGAGCTGCGGCACCAGATCGGTGATCGTTCCATCGGGAGTGCGCAGCCTGATCGGCCCGTCGACTGGCTGGTAGACGAGCGAGCCGTCCTCGAGCTCGAACGCCCGGGTCACCGCATCGCCGATGATCGTCTCCACGACCGTCGAGCCCAGCAGCAGTGACGTGGCAACCAACACACCTTCGGCGGCGCCGACTGCGGCCGACACTCGGTGTATTCCGGTCTCGTTCGCCACGATCACGACCGAATCACTCGGCCACGCAAAGCCTTCTGCGGGCAGCATGGCGGTGGTGCTCGGCCAGCCCGTCTGCACCGGCGATGTCACCTCGGTGGGATCGACCGCGAGGAACTCACTTGTCGCCGCCGACGTCGGCGACGTTGCCAGCGGATCGATGGCGTCGCGACTGACCCCGATCACGGTCAGCGAGGCCAGTGCCACGACCGCCAACGTGGCAATCACCACCACCGGCCACTCGACGCCCTCCGCGTCGGTTCGGCCACCCTCGTGTCGACGTCCGTCGTGTGTCGAGCCGGCCATCTCGAGCTCAATAAGGCTCGACTCGTCGCCGGTGGGACGCGATCGCATTCGGTCATTCTTGCTGATGCCAGCCGATACGGCACTTCGACGCCGAACGGTCGACGACCCGTGGCGATGCTGCGAGGCGGGGGATCAGCAACGCCTGGTCAGCGCGTCAGCCACGCCTGCAGCGTCCGGGCCACCTCGGGAGCCAGGCGACGGATCTCGTCGACGGCCTGCAGTGCGCCATCGGCGTCGCCGGCGAGCGCCACCGCCTCGAGCCACGCACTGGCCTCGCCCAGCGAGGTGGCACCAACGAGGTGCGACGTCGACCGCAACTGGTGCGCAATCCGTCGGGCTGCGCCGAGATCGAGATTCGTCATTGCATCGGAGACGGCGGCGCGCCGACCGGGAAGCGCATCGAGATACGTGCGCACGAGATCGTCAACCGCTGCTTCGCCCAGTTCGCCCGCCAATCGAGTGAGCACACGCTCGTCCACTACCGCCATCGCCCCGACCATAGCCGCCACACGCGTGGCTGTATCAATTGATAACAGTGTGCTGCGCGGCGTCGCCGGCGGAACTCGCCCGCAGAGACTCGACGGAGACTCAGCCGCCAGCGACGGCGGGAATGATGCTGACTGTCTCGCCGGACGGCACCGGCGTGGCAAGGCCCTGCAGGAAGCGAACGTCGTCGTCGGCGACGAAGAGGTTGACGAACTTGCGCATCGCACCGCTCTCGTCGAGCAGACGATCCTTGAAGCCAGGGTGCGCCGCATCGAGGTTGTCGATCACCTCGGCGAGCGTGGCACCCTCGACCTGCACGGTGGAGGAACCGCCCGCCAGTGGGCGCAGCGTGGTGGGAATGCGAACGGTGACGGCCATGGACGAAACACTACCGGCGCAGTCGGGATTTGACGCGACCGACGTGGCCTAGCCTGACGCCAATGCGCGTGCTGGCAGCTGTCGACAAATTCAAGGGCACTGCCACCGCCGCCGAGGTCGCCGCAGCCATCGGCCATGCCTGCTGGGAACTCGGCCTCGAATGCGTCGAGCAACCGGTCGCCGATGGCGGCGAAGGCACTCTCGAGGCACTCGGCGGCGCGAATCGCACCAGCACCGTCACCGGCCCGCTCGGCGATCCGGTGCAGGCCGAATGGCGATTCCACCGCGGTACCGCCGTGATCGAGATGGCGCGTGCATCGGGCCTCACCCTCGTCGGCGGTGCAGCCAACAACGATGCGATGGCTGCCACCACCACCGGCACCGGCGAGCTCATCGACCAGGCGCTCGATCTCGGAGCCAAGCGGATCGTCGTCTGCCTCGGTGGATCCGCAACAACCGACGGCGGCCTCGGCTGTGTGCGAGCCATCAGCGCACCGGCCCGGCTGAAGGCAGTGCAGTTGCTGGTGGCGTGCGACGTGCAGACGAAGTTTGTCGACGCCGCGCCGGTGTTCGCGCCACAGAAAGGTGCCACTCCGGCACAGGTCGACATGCTGAAGGGTCGACTCGAGCGGCTGGTGCAGTTGTACCGAGAGCAGTTCGGTGTCGACGTGCGCAACCTCCCGGGCACCGGTGCTGCGGGCGGTCTTGCGGGCGGCCTCGTCGCGCTCGGTGGCCGCCTACAGCCTGGCTTCGACCTCGTCGCCGACGAGATCGACCTGCACGACAAGATTGCCGCTGCCGACCTCGTCATCACCGGCGAGGGCTATCTCGACGAGCAGAGCTTCGAGGGCAAGGTGATCGGCGGCGTGCAGGAACTCTGCGAGTCGATTGGGCGTCGCGTTGCAGCGGTGGTCGGAGACAGTGCCGAATCTGTCCGCCACCGCATCGAGCACCGCTCGATCGCACGCGACCACGGCCTTGAGCGTGCGCTGCGCGAACCGCTGTGGTGCATCGAGCAGTCGACACGCGACTTGCTGCGCTCGTTGACTGCATCGGCAGGCTGATCACCGCCCATTGCCGTCGTCTCGACGGTGACGAGGTCTAGGGCAGAAGGGTCGTCGACGTCGTGGTGGTCTCGACTGCAACCGGCAGCGCCGACGGACGCGCCTGGATCTCGGCAATCGTTCGACCTGCATAGTCGTCGCCCAGCATGACCAGCACTGCGGCACCCTCCGGCCACGTTCCCTCGCCTGCCGGGAGTGGCACCGGCGCCGGCTCGACCTGGATGCCGCCCAGCGTCTTCGCCACCGACTTCGCAACGGGCAGCGCGGCAGGGTCGTCGGCGTTGTAGAGCACCTTTGACGTGGCCAGCTTCACGGAACCGTTCACCGGCGTGACCATGGTCCAGCCGAGGCCGCCGAGCGCGAGCGACAGTTCCTTCGCCACGCCGTTCAGCGAACTGCAGTTGGCCACGACCACCGAGGCCCCCGAGTAGACCATCGGCTCAGTCGTCGACGGGAGCGCGGCCGTGCTGGACGGCACGAATCCGGCGACGGTGGTGGTGCTGTCGGCGCCGTCGCCACCCGGCCCGATCGCAGCCGGATCGCTATTCACCTGACGGAGGATCAAGAAGCCCAGCACCAGGGCCAGCACCGTGACCACCACGGCAACCGACGAGCCGATCGGGGCGGCGGGCGGCACGCTTCGAGACGTCCGGCCCATGTCGTCTCTGCTCATTGGGGCACCTCCGGTTGTGGGCCGGCTCAGGCGTATTCGCCGGCAGCCGCGCCCTCGATGAGCGCCCGACGGCGGCGCTCACGCTGGCGCCGCAGGCGGCGCACTACCAGCGGGTCGGCGAGCATCGCCGCCGGGTGATCGATCACGCGGTTGAGTTCCCGATTGTACTCCTCAACCGAGCACGAGAACCGCGCCCTGATGGCATCGTGACGCTCCTCGTCGAGCGTGAACCAGCTCGACTCGAACTCGATGATGGCGAGATCGCGCTCGGACAGCACTGTGTCGGGGCGATCGAGGGGGGTATCGGTGCTCATGGCAGTCCCAGCCTGCCCGTTCGCCCCACCCCCCACCAAGCATCGAACAGACGTTTGACTGGTGTCCGACGTCTGGCCACGCAGGGCCGACCGTCTGACGGCCGGCGCCCATGCCGACCGTCGAGTGCGTCACACCGCTCCGTCATGCTGGGCCACAGCGAAAGGAGCCACCAATGGCAGACGACGGACTGTGCCAGTACTGCGGCGCGTACATCGGCACCGAGGCTTGGGCCAGTTGCCCCAACTGCGGCGAGGAGTTCGACGACCACGGCGACGACACCGACGGGGACGACGACGAGTAGCCCACGGCACGACACGGGCGGCGGGCACTACGGTGCGCCGCATGAAGGTCGTCATCGTGGGCGGCGGCATCGGCGGCTGCGCCCTTGCGCTGTCGCTGGAAGCGGCGGGCATCACCGATGTCGAGGTGCACGAGGCTGCCGCCGAGCGCCGCGAGTTGGGCGTGGGCATCAATGTGCTGCCCCATGCCGTGCGCGAGCTCGCCGAACTCGGCGTTGCCGATCGAGTCGGCGCCGAGGCTGTCGCCCAGGCCGAGCTCAGCTATCACAACCGCTTCGGCCAGCAGATCTGGCTCGAGCTGCGTGGCATCGCCGCCGGCTACCACTGGCCGCAGTACTCGGTGCATCGCGGCACCCTGCTGCGCGTGCTGCACGACGCCGCCGTCGAGCGCCTCGGCGAGCACCGATTCCATTTCGGCTCGCGGGTGTCACCCGGCGATGTCGACCAACTCAATGCCGACATCGTGGTGGCGTGCGACGGCATCCACTCAGAGCTGCGCACCCTCATCGCGCCCGACGAAGGCCCGCCACTCTGGAACGGCATCACGATGTGGCGCGGCACGACGATCGGCGAGCCATTCCTCGGCGGCCGTCGAATGGTGATGGTCGGCGTGCTGGCGCACCGTGCCGTCGTCTATCCGATCCTCGATCTGCCCGACGGCCGCCAGCTGATCAACTGGATCGTCGAGGCAAAGACAAGCGACAGCCGACCGATGCCACGCCACGACTGGAACGCCGAGGTCGACGTCGCCGAACCGCTCAGTTGGTTCGACTCGTTCCGGCTCGACTGGCTCGACGTCCCGGCGATGATCACCGCCGCCGACCAGATCCTCGCCTACCCGATGTGCGACCGCGATCCGCTGTCCACATGGCGGCGCGGCAACATGACGCTGCTCGGCGATGCGGCACATCCGATGTATCCCATCGGCAGTAATGGCGCCTCACAAGCCATCATCGATGCGCGCGTGCTCGCCCACGAGCTGGCCGTATGCGACGACCCTGTCGACGGCCTTCGCTCCTACGAGGCCCAGCGCCTTCCCGCTACGGCTGCCGTGGTGCTTGCCAACCGGCAGGTCGGGCCAGAGCAGCCGATGCAGATCGTTGCCGAGCGGGCGCCGAACGGCTTCGAGCGACTCGATGATGTCATCTCCCACGACGAGCTCGTCGCCATCTCCGAGCGCTACAAGAAG
Organism: Ilumatobacteraceae bacterium; assembly: GCA_046076025.1. GTDB lineage: Bacteria > Actinomycetota > Acidimicrobiia > Acidimicrobiales > Ilumatobacteraceae > UBA668. Next base: position 5,678 of record JBJTRF010000149.1, on the reverse strand, counting down.
ACCGCCGGCTTCGACCCAGCAACCCTCAACAACCGCCCCTCGCTCTCCGCCACCCGCAACGCTCGATAGCCCAGACTCCGCGGATCCGGCGCGCACCCCCCTGTCACGCTGACGGCATGGACTCATTCATTTACTTCTGGGGCGGGCTCGTGATGGTCACCATGGCGGTGCTGTTCCTGCCGGTGTTCCTCGTTCTCGCTGCCATCTACGCAGTCGTCGCGATCGCCGCGCTGCTCTTCTAGAGGCCCAGGCGGGCGCCCAACTCGGCAGGGCCGATCACGGTGAGGCCCGAGATGGCCCGGCTGCAGCCCACGTACAGCATGGCGTCGGTGACATCATCGTCGGGGCCGGCAACGAGCACCACATAGTCGTACTCGAGCCCTTTGCTGCGCCGCACTGTCTCGCACGCAAGCGCCTGCTCGCTCCGTTCCTCCCAGCGCACCATGCCGAGCCGCTCGTACAACGTGTCGCGCGTGCCCCGCGAGAACGTGGCGAACAGCACCCGCTCAGGATCGATGCCGTCAGCGTCGACGATCCTGTCGACCTCGTCGCCGGCACGATCAATTGCCTCATCGAGGGTTGCCGCTGCCTGAAACACGACCGTGTCGCCCTCGGGTCCCGTCGCCGGCGGCCGTGCCCCACCCAGGTGCCGTCGGAGCAGGTCGGCGATCTCGAACGAGTTGCGGCAGTTGCCGACGAGTTCGCAGTGAGTCCATCCGTCATCAGCGAGTGGTAGTCGAAACCCGCGCTCGTAGAAGGTCTGTCGTTCGTCGGCCACCATCAGCACTCGCCGAGGCCCCTCGGGATCGAGCAGGTGCATCAACTGTGCAATCCACACTGGGCTGAAGTCCTGGGCCTCGTCGATGATGATCGTGTCGAAGCGGTTGCTCACCCGATGCCAGTGTCGCTGGAGGTGGCCGGCGATCTCGATATCCCACACATCGGGATCCGACTCGTCGACATCGTCGAGCGGCGGCATTCCCTCGAACCCTCGCGCAAGACGAAGGAACGGTCCTACTGTCACGTTCTCGAAGTTGGCCAGGCGCTCGCCCAGCGCGGCACCCAGCGGATCGTTGTAGCAGGTCACCAGAACCCGCTCGCCTCGATGTGCTGCCCGAATGGCCCACGCCACCACGAGACGGCTCTTGCCCGTCCCAGCAGCGCCGGTGACGACCACCCGGCGATTCGCGTCGAGTCGCTCGAGCACGCGCACATGCTGCGCGCAGATCTGCTCGAGCCGCGCACGGGCCCGACGTGCTCGCGCTTCCGGGTCGAGCGAGAACTCGGTGTTCGGACGCAGCATGTCGACGATCGCCTGCACAGCTTCATTGCCGATCGGACTGTTCCCGTACGCGTAGGTCATCAGCGTGTTCACTGAGGTTCGAGCCTCGAGCAGCGAGTCGCTCAGCAGGATCTGTGCTGGGTGCACACCAGGCGGCAGCGCACCGTTGACCGCCTTGCAATTCGGGAAGGCAACGCCGTACTCGACCTTGAGATGCGCAAGCGTGGGATGCGCGCTGCGAAGGCGGTTGCGAAGCGCATACGAGTTGTCCCTCGCCTGATCAACCGGCTGCGGATCCATCCTCGAGCCATGAGCCATCCACACGCCGCGGGAGATCGATGGCACGTGGCCCTTCACCTCGACTACCACAACGCCCGCCTCGGCATGCACCAGCACGATGTCGGCCTGTCGGTCTCGGCTGTCGCGCATCGACACATCAGGCAGAATCAGCCAGTTGTCGCTCAGTTGGTCGCGGAACGCCTCGACCACCCTGCGCTCGTCCTCGTTCTTCAGATCGCCGAGCGAAAAGTCCCCAGGTACCAGTGTCCCCATTCGGTCATTCTGCACGCGCCCACGCGTGCAGCTGACCAGGAATCACGGTTGACGCCCACTGCGCCCCGGCTCGCGGTACACCGTTTTCCGAATCCGACCCACGTCCGCACCTCGATACGGGGGTGGTCGTTCACCGAGGTGCAGGACGGCGACGTGAGATCGCCCGGGCGACCCGCGTCACCGCTCGACCGGGGTCGTCGTGCTCCCAGATTCGGATCACCATCCAGCCAGCCGCGGTCAGGGCAGCGTCGGTCTCACGATCACGTCGGGCGTTGGCCTCGATCTTCGGCACCCAGTAGGAGTTGTTGGTGCGCGGCTTGGTGTAGTGCTCGGGGCACCCATGCCAGAAGCAGCCGTCGACAAAGACCGCCACCTTCGACGGTCGGTGCACGATGTCGGCAGTTCGTCGCAACGTCGGCAACGGCCGAGCCGACACCCTGAATCGAAATCCTCTCCGATGCAGGCGCGACCGGATCTCCAGCTCTGGCGCCGTGTCACGGCTGCGATTCGCCTGCATGACACGACGTCTGGCAGTAGATGACGCCCACGAGTGCGCGGGTAGCACGTCATCTGCGTCGGCAGTCACGGAACTCAACACTAGGAGAGGTTCATCTCACTGCCGATTCGACCGATGCCGACGACGGCCATCCTCTCTGGTGCGGTGCCTCGTGGGCACTAGCCATCAATTTGGCGTCCGAGACATGGCGACGCGGCGCACACATCCTGCAGGAGACCGCTGAGGAGAAAGCTGAGCGCCTGCTGCAGCACCAGTGGCTCGCTGCTGCCGGCGCCGTGGGGATCGGATCCATAGTCGGGCGGGAACGGAGGCGTGGGGCCGACGGGTGGCGCCGGCGTGCCGAAGTCCCACATCACGTAGCCGGTACCGGCAAATGGATACGAGTCGATCGGCTCGATTCCCCAGAACGGCTCGACGGCCGTGGCACGGCCCGGTAGCAGCGACGGCGAATGGATTCGTGCCCCAATCGTCCGAGCGAGGAGATCGGTCGCCACGTTGGCCACCTGGTGATCGCCAAATGCCCCGACCAGCAGCACCGTCTTCGTCTCGAGTCCCTCGTAGGGATCTGCGGTGAGATGCTGCGCGTAGCCAGCGTTCTCGCCACGATCCCACAGCATCTGCGCCAGCATGATCGCCATCAGTCGATCGTCGACATCCGGATACGCGGCCTCGAAAATTGCCTGGAACTGCGGCCAGTCGGATGACCTCGGCAGTAGCAGCGAGTAGTTGGTGCCGGGCACGCCGAGCACGGCGCGCGACCACTCCCTCGACACAGCCGTGGCGGCTCCGCCGAGGATCCCGCCCTGGCTATTGCCCACGAACTGCGCACCACCATCGAGCAGCAGTGCCGAGCCGTCGGCGGAGTTGAACGCTGCGTCCGCATTGAACCCACCATTGGCGAGTCGACCGAGCATCTGGAACGCGACATGGCCGGCGAGCATCCGGTCGGCCTGCTCGCCGAACCGGCCCATGTCGCCCAGGATGCCCGCAAGGTTGGCGATGTCGCCGGATGACATGCCGAGCCAATCGGTCGCGCACGCCGCGATACCCGTGGTGGCGAACGCGCCGAAGAAGTCGACCTCAGTTCGGTCACCCAGCAAGCCGTGCCCGTACACGACCGTTGGAACCGGTGCCGCTGGCGCAGTGGGCACGACGCACCGATACGCCGCGTCGTAGTCGGGTGACGCTGCGTTCAGCACCGGCATGCCGGCGTTGTCGAGCACGAGGCGGCCGCCAGGGCTTCCGTCGTTGTCGAGGAAGTTCGGAATCTCGAACGTGCCGTCGACCACCCGAACACCGCCGGTCTCCGTCACCGCATCCACCGTGAACGACGGATAGCCCCCATCCAGCAGCGCATAGGCCTGGTCGAGCATCGACAGCAGACGGCCGGCGAGCGAGTCGGCGCTCGCCACGGTGAACCTCCACTGCGGGGGGTTGACCGCCACAGGCTGTCCGGTCGCCGTGACGAGGTCGCCGATCGTCACCAAGTAGGTGTGGCCCTCAGTCAGTAGCCGGGCCGGCCGGAGCGTGACGAGTCCCGACTGCTCGTCGAGTTCGCCGAAGTACGGCCACGGCTCACCATCGGCATCAAGGTCCTGGATGGAGATCGGCGACGAACCGTCGACCGACGCACCGATGTCGTCGGCTGACGGCACACCAGAGGCTGCGAGATCCACGCCATCGGCCGCGAACACGATCGCTGACGACGGCGAGAACCCATCGGCCCGATTCTGGTCGTCGAGCGACATCGCCACGCCGTCGACATTCACCGGCGCCGCCTCGACGGGAATCGACACACGAAGACCAGTCGGCGTCGAGGGATCCGACACGGTCAGGCGGTTCGAGGGAAACGGCAACAGGCAGTCGCGCACACTCGGCGCATCGCATGCCACAAGTGGCGTCTGCGAGGTCGAGGTCACTGCCGACGTCGACGGACTCACGGAGTCGAGCGCCCCGGAATCGGATTCTTGCGATCCGGTTTGGCCGGAGCACGCAGCCGCGAACAGGCTCGTCAGCACCAGCGCGATCGCCGTACAGCGTGGGCCTCGCATGCCCCCACTCTGCCAGTTCGGCGGACACGGCCCGCGCAAGACGACTGTTAGGTTCTGACGGCCGGCGGGCCAGGGGGCGCCGCAGCCGGGAGGCCGTGATCGACGCACTCCTTTCGCTCACCGCCGACAGCGGACGAGTGCCGTCCCCGGCCGAGATTGCGGAGCACGCCAGCGTCTCGCTCCGGAGCGCCTACCTTCACATGGCTGACGCCAGTCAGTTCCGGCCCCCCAGCGACATCGCGACACCTGCGATGTTCACCGGCGCTGCCTCGGCCGGAATCGACACTCGCAGTCCGGCAGGTATCAACGAGTCGTGCACCATTAGGTATTCGGGAGGCCACGGCAGCAGAAACGGGAGCACACCTGCGACACGCCATGCAGCCGGCGATGCATCCGAAGGCGACCAGATGCCTGCCGTAGTTGATATAGCCGAGCCGCCCCCGTCGACGCCGACCACCTGTACAACAGTCCTGCTGGAGAGGGCGGGTATGGAGCCCTCTGCCGTCACCGACGCTCCCACACCAATGCCCGGCGCTGCACGGCACCACCTCGCCCACCTCGTCGACATACCCCTGCGCCTCCTGAGGGGCCAGCGCCGCTACTTGCTGCGCGAACGGCGACTTGATCCGTATCGTGCACTCTGGCGAACGTGCGCGCCCACCCCGTAGAGTGCCGTCGTCGGCAACGCCCTGTTGGCAAACGGGAGGGCTCCCATGAACGGCGTGATGAGCAGTGTGTTCCTCGGTCTTGATGTCGAGGAGGCATCGAGGGAGTACGCAACGACAGCGCCGTTTCCGCATGCCGTCCTCCACGACGTCATCGACCCAGACTGCCTTGCCGAGGCGATCCGTTCGTTCCCAGAGGTCGACGGCCCACACTGGACCAACTATCTCCATGTCAACGAGCGGAAGTTTGGCAACGCCCGCTACGAAACGTGGCCAGAACCGTTGCAGCGACTCGCAGACCAGTTGATGTCCCCTGAGTTCGTGGCCTTCCTCGAACGCCTGACCGGCATCAGTGACCTGCAACCCGACCCGAGCTTCGACGGTGGAGGCCTTCATCGATCTGAGCGAGGTGGGTTTCTCAACGTCCACGCTGACTACTCCAAGCACCACGTCCATGCGGATTGGCGGCGGCGAGTCAACGTACTGCTCTATCTCAATGACGAGTGGGACGAGGCGTGGGGTGGGCACCTTGAGTTGTGGTCAGCAGACATGCGCACCAAGGAGAGAGCCGTGCCCCCCTTCGGTAACACGATGATCATCTTCAGTACAAC
>JBJTRF010000148.1:0-8844 GCA_046076025.1 Ilumatobacteraceae bacterium | reverse complement strand
GCCTGTTCCCCAACCTCACCGTCGCCCAGAACATCGAGTTCGGCCTGCGCACTCGCAAGATGGCCAAGGACCACCGCCGCCAGCGCGTGCACGAGATGATGGAGATGGTGCAGCTCACCTCGATGGCCAACCGCTATGCGCACCAGCTGTCCGGCGGCCAGCAGCAGCGTGTGGCGCTCGCCCGGGCGCTGGCCATCAAGCCGCAGGTACTGCTGCTCGACGAGCCGCTCAGCGCGCTCGACGCCAAGGTGCGCTCAAGCCTGCGCGACGAGATCCGCCGCCTGCAGACCGAACTGCGCATCACCACGCTGTTCGTCACCCACGACCAGGAGGAGGCGCTGGCGATCAGCGACCGCATCTGCGTGATGTCGAACGGCCGCGTCGAGCAGATCGGCACCCCCACCGACGTGTACCGCAACCCGGCCACTGCGTTCGTCGCCCGGTTCGTCGGCTCGATGAACGAACTGCCGGCCACCACGACCGCGACCGGGGCGGCAATCGGCGGCATGCAGGTCGAGTCGCCGGCTGCGGCTGCAGTCGGCGCCGGCACGGCCGTCACGCTGCTGGTGCGTCCCGAGGACGTGCAGATCGCCGAGACGGGGCTTCCCGGCACGGTCACCGCCGTCACCTTCCAGGGATCCACCACCACGGTGGGGGTGCGCCTCGACGGTCTCGACCTGCTGGTGCGGGCAGATGTCGGCCAGGGCGGCGCCGACCGCCTGCGCATCGCCGACCGCGTGCACGTGCAGGTGAACGCCCGCGCCGCCGTGTGCGAGCAGGCGTAGCCGCGACAGTCGGCAGGCTGGCTCAGGCCTCGGCGGCGGTGCGCTGCACGGCGGCGATGATCTTCGCGTAGCCCGTGCAGCGGCACAGGTTGCCGCTCAGCCCGATGCGGATGTCCTCGTCGGTGGGCGACGGGCAGCGCGCCAGCAGCGCGCAGGCCGACACCAGCATGCCGGGCGTGCAGTAGCCGCACTGCACACCGCCCTCCTCGAGGATGTTGCGCTGCAGTGGGTGCAGGCCCTCGGCAGGCACGAGTCCCTCGACCGTGGTGATGTCGCGGCCCTGCGCCTGCGCGGCGAGGTAGCTGCACGAGTTCACCGGCTGCCCGTCGACGAGCACCATGCACGCGCCGCACTCGCAGTCGTCGCAGCCCTCCTTGGTGCCGGTGAGGCCGACCTCGGTGCGGATGACGCTGAGAAGGTTGCGGTGCATCTCGACCGAGACCGGATACTCAGCGCCGTTGACCCGCAGGGTGATGTCGAGGCGGTCGCTCATGATGCAGCTCCTGTGGCCGACCAGGCAGCGCCGACGCCGGTGCTGCGATTGAGGGGAACGGGAATGGTCTCGCCGGCGGCGCGCCGGGCAGCCGCCTCGAGGGCGCGACCCGCCATCACGCCGACGGCATGGCGCCGGTACTCGTCAGAGGCGCGCAGGTCGCTGATCGGGCGGGCCTGCTGGCTCGCTGCGGCGCGTGCGGCGGCTGCCGCAGCCGCCACCGGCATGCCGGTGAGCGCCTCCAGGCCGGTCACGGCGAGGATTGTGGGCGCCACGGCAGTGAGCGCCACCGAGGCACAGGCCACCGTGCCGTCGTCGGCCAGCGCCACCGAGGCGGCGGCGCCGACCACGGCGATCTCCATGGCCCGCCGATACTCGAGGCGCATGTAGGCGCTTCCCGAGCGAGGGCCCTGATCGGGCAGGTGCACCACCGTGCACAGCTCGTCGGCCGCAGCCGACGTGCGGCCCGGGCCGGTCCACAGGTCGGCTGCCGTCACCCGCCGGCTGCCGCGCAGCGACCGCAGTTCGACCTCGGCACCGAGTACCACGAGCGGTGCGCCGGTGTCCATCGCCGGACTGGCATTCATGACATTGCCGCCGATCGTGCCGACATGACGCGTGGCCGGCGAGCCGACCAGCGCGCATCCGTCGGCGAGTGCCGACCACCGCTCGCCGATGAGCGGATGCGTCTCGAGCTCGCCGTGCGAGGTGAGGGCGCCGATGGCGACACCGCTGTCGGTGGCGCACACGCCGTGCAGCTCGGCGATCCTGTCGATGGCGACGAGGTGGCCGGGGAGCGGCGCCTTGCCGTGGCGTGCGCCGACGACGAGGTCGCTGCCGCCGGCGATGGGACGAGCGCCGGCGGCCAGCGCCGCCAGTGCGTCGTCGATGGTGGATGCGATCGCGAACGACATCAGGCACCTGCCCCCGTGCGCCACACGCGCTCGGCGGTCATCGGCAGCTGGCGCACGCGGCCGGACACCTTGGCGATGGCGTTCGCGATCGCCGCCGACGTGGCTACGTTCGGGGCCTCGGCCAGGCCCTTCGCGCCACGCGGGCCGGCGTCGGGCGTGGGGATCTGCACGAAGTGGATGTCGATGTCGGGTGCGTCGGCGCAGGTCTGCAGCTTGTACTCGAGCAGTCCGGCGTTGCGCTGGTGGCCCGCTTCGTCGTAGACGGTGCCCTCGGTGAGCGCCTGGCCGATGCCCATCAGCACGGCACCCTGCACCTGGCCCTCGGCACCGACCGGGTTGATGATCGTGCCCGAGTCGTGCGCGGCACCGACGTGCAGCACGCGCACCACGCCCGTGTCGCGGTCGACCTTCACGCGCACCGCATGGCAGCTGAACTGGGGCGCGATCCATGCGGCAACACCCACGTCGCCGACGCAGGTGGCACCTTCGATGGGCGGCGCAGACGGCGGTGCGCCCGACCCGTGGGCGATGAGCAGCTCGCCGCCCGCCGCCTCGGCGGCGAGCTCGGCGATGGGCACGGCCACCGACGGGGTGCCGCGCACCGAGGCGCTGCCATGCTCGAGCACGATGTCGTCGACGGCGGCCTCGAGGCGGTCGGCGGCCAGGCGGCGGAGCTGGTCGGCGATCTGGCCGGCAGCGGCGATGGCGGCCCGGCCGTTGTTGAACAGGGTCTGCGAGCCGGTGGCGCCCATGTCGTAGGGGGCCGCGCTGGTGTCCTGGTAGACGAGCTCGAACTGCTCGGGATCCATGCCGACCTCGTCGGCGACGAGCTGGCGGAGGGTCATCACCGCACCGGTGCCGCACTCCTGGGCACCGGTGATGATCTGGCCGGTGCCGTCGGCATCGACCTTCACGAACACGCCCGACGGCGCGGCGAACGACGGCCACCAGCCGACGGCGACGCCGATCGCCTCGTCGGCGGGCAGCGGACGCCCGTAGCCGACGGCGGCGGTAGCGGCATCGATGCAGTCGAGGAGGCCGATCTCGCCGTAGGTCTGGCCGGTGGGGCCGGTGCCGCCCGTGCGCACCGCGTTGCGCCGGCGCAGCTCGACCGGGTCGATCCCGATTGCGCCGGCGACTTCGTCGAGATGCGACTCGAGCGCCCAGCAGCTCTGCGGCGCCGTTGGCGCGCGCACCGAGCCCGACGGCTGGTGGTTGGTGTAGACGAGGTGGGCCTCGGCACGGACATTGGGCACCTGGTACGGGCCGAGGGCGTGCATGGCGGCCATCTGGGCGAAGAATCCGCTGTCGGAGGTGTAGGCGCCGTTGTCGATGGCCAGCCAGACGCGGTGGCCGACGATGGTGCCGTCGCGCATTACGCCGGTCTCGAACTCGTAGACGATGCCCTCACGGCGGCGGTCGGGTGCGACGAACTCCTCGCGGCGCGAGAACACGAGGCGAACGGGACGGCGCGCCGCTTTCGCCAGCGCGGCGATGTGCGCCTCGAAGTGGAAACCGCACTTGCCGCCGAACCCGCCACCGAGGTGCGGCACGATGATGCGCACGCGGCTGGAGGGCAGGCCGAGCGTCTCGCACACGCCCGAGCGGGCATCGAACGGCACCTGGGTGCTCGTCCAGATCGTGACCTTGTTGCCTTCCCACTGTGCGACCACCGACCGCGGCTCGATGGGCGCGGCATGGCATCCGTCGGCGACGTAGCGGCCCGTCACGACGACATCTGCAGCGGCGAGCGCGGCATCGACATCGCCACGCGTGATGGTGGACGACGTGGCGTCGTTGCGGTCGCGCACCATCGGATCGGCGGCCTCGTAGGCGCTCCAGCCGTCGTGCACCAGCGGCGCTTCGGGCCGCAGCGCGGCCTCGACGTCGTTGACCACCGGCAGCGACTCGTACTCGACGACGATGGCGTCGACTGCCCGCTGCGCTGTTGCGGCGTCGACGGCGGCCACTGCGGCGACGATCTCGCCCTCGAACCGCACCACGTCGCGGGCGAACAGCGTGCGGTCCTTCACGAACGGGCCGTAGCGGACATCGGGCACGTCGTCGGCGGTGAGGACGGCGAACACGCCGGGCATCGACCGGGCGGCCGAGACATCGAGCCGGCGGATGCGGGCGTGGGCCACCCCGGCGTAGCGGAACTTGGCTGTGAGGCAGCCGGTGAGCGTGAGGTCGGCGGTGTAGCGCCCGCTGCCGGTGACCTTGTCGGGGCCGTCGGCACGGACGAAGCGGGGTGACGCGGTGGGTGCGGGTGCTGCGGCGGGGCTCATGGCGCCCCACTATGCCAGACGGCTGCGATCGGCTCAGGCGCGCAGCGCTGCGAGGTCGCCGGCCACCTGGCCCGGCGCAGACGTGCGGCGACTGGCGGCCCGCAGGGCCACGGCAGCGAGCGCGACGGCCGCCAGCGTGAGCACGAGCATCACGGTGGCCAGCGCGTTGAGGGCCGGCGTCGACCCGGCCCGGGCGCCCGAGTAGATGCGAATCGGCACGGTCTCGGTGGACGCGCCGGTGGTGAGGAACGACGAGATGACGAAATCGTCGACCGACGTGGCGAACACCACCATCACGCTGGCGAAGATGGCCGGCGCCAGCATGGGCAGCAGCACGAGGCGGATCGCCTGCAGGCGCGTCGCCCCGAGGTCGCGGGCCGCCTCCTCGAACTGCGTGCCGATCGACGCGAGGCGGCCGCGGATGATGACGACGACGAACGACACGGTGAAGGTGATATGGCCCAGCACCTGGCGAGTGAGGCCGTCGGGCACGCCCGTGTACAGCTGGCTGAACACCAGGAACAGCGCCACGCCGAAGACGATCTCGGGGGTCACGATGGGCACGAGCATCAGCCCGTTGGCCGCGCTCGACGCCCTGCTGCGCCACCGCTGCAGGCCGATGGCCATGGCGACGCCGAGTGGCGTGGCGATGGCCATGCAGAGCGCGGCGAGCACCAGGGTGTTGCGCAGGGCGACGTGCATCGAGTCGTCGCGCAGGATCGACGCGGTGGGATCGTCCCAGTACCACCTGAACGATGCCGGCTGGAACGACGACCGGCTCTTGCCGCTGTTGAACGAGATGCGCACCGCCACGAGCACCGGCAGCAGCGACCAGAGGATGTAGAGCCACGTGACCGCTGCGAGCACCGGCACGCGCCAGCGTGCGCGGCGGCGGTGCCCGCGAGTCGGGGTGCCGGCGGTGCTCATCGCTCCATCGCCCGCTGCTGGCGAATCGTCGCCACCAGGTAGTACACCATCAGCACCAGCAGCGCGGCCATGAGCAGGAGCACGAGCGATGCGCCCTTCTGCGGCTGCGAGCTGCCGCGGAGGAAGAACTCGATCTGGTTGCCGATCATCTCGGTCCGCGGCGAACCGCTGGTGAGATAGGCATTCGTGTAGTAGTCGCCGAACATCGGCAGCACGGTGACGACCGATGCGGCGAGCAGTCCGGGCACCGAGAGCGGCAGGGTGACCCGGGCGAACGCCGCTCGGCGCGAGGCGCCGAGATCGCGTGCCGCCTCGATGAGCCGCCCGTCGATGCGCTCGAGCGCGCTGAACATCGGGAGGATGAAGAAGGGCACGTAGCCGTAGACGAGGCCGATCACAACCGTCGAGGCCGAGCCGTCGAGCCAGGTGCGCGGCTCGTCGAGGACGCCGATCCAGCCAAGGGCGCGATTGACGTAGCCGTCGGCCTGCAGGAGGTTCGTCCAGGCCAGCATGCGCATGAGGTAGCTGATCCAGAACGGGAGCACGAGCAGGCCCAGCACGAGGCCGCGGCTGCGCCGTGCCGTGCGGGCCACGAAGTAGGCGACGGGATACCCGATGGCGATGCAGCCGGCGAGTGCGCCGCCGACAAAGAGGAACGTGCGGACCGCGACGCGGCCGAGGTCGCCGCCGGCAAGGCGGCCGAGCACGTCGCCCATCGCGGCGGTGCGCCACTCGAGCGGGTTCCACGCCGGGATGGCCGTCTTCAGCAGCGGATCGACACGGCCGAAGGCCACCGCCGCAACGGCATACACCGAGACGACGAAGAACGCCACCAGCCACGTCACGCCCGGCGCGGCGAACCACGACCAGTAGCGCGTGCCGGCGGGTCGGCGGTGGCTCATCGTCCCCGTGATGGCGGGCCGCCGATCAGCCGCCGGTGGTGAACTTCGACCAGGCGTCGTCCCATGCGGCGGCGCCATCGGCATCGAGCGGCTCGAGTCGCAGGCCGCTGGCGACATCGTCGGCAGTGGGCAGCGCCGAGCGCAGCGTCTCGGGCACGTAGCCGGCGTCGATCACGTAGTCGACATCGAGCGAGCTGATGCACGGCAGGTAGCCGACCCAGCTGAAGTTCTTCTCGGCAACGGCGTTGTCGAGGAGGTAATTGAGGTACAGGTGGGCCAGCACGGGATGCTCGGCGTTGGCAAGCACGCCCATCGAGTCGTTGGTGATGATGTATTCGTCGGCGGGCGGGTGCCAGTAGCCGAGCACGCTCGGATCGGTGCCGTCGGGCAGGTAGCCGGCGGCGCCCGTGAGCAGGTCGCCGCTCCAGGTGTGGGCGATGGTGGTGGTGCCCTCGGGGATGTCCTTGTATCCCTCGATGTCCACCTTCACGTTCACCGAGTCGACGAGCTCGAGCAGGTCGGCGAGCGCCTGGGCGATGAGGTCGGGGTCGGTCGTGTTGACGTCGGTGATACCCCGGCGGAGCAGCGCCATGGCGATGGTCTCGCGGACGTCGTCGAGCACCGACACCTCGCCCTTGAACGCGGTCGCGCTCCAGATGGCGTCCCATCCCTGCGCGGCGATCTCGTCGGGATCGATGCGGTCGGTTCGAAAGCCGATACCGGTGCCGAAGAAGGTGTACGGCACGGTGTAGGCGGCACCCGGGTCGTACCACGGGTCGCCGAACGAGGGGATGACGTTGCCGAAGTTGCCGAGGTAGCTGCGGTTGAGCGGCTGCAGGATGCCGGCGGCGATGAGATTGCTGACCGACGAGGTGACCATCGAATGGTGTACGTCGGCCTTGATGGCACCCGAAGCCAGCTTGGCCGTCGCCTCGGTGTCGGTGTCGAAGGTCGTGATCTCGACCGTCACCCCGTACTGTGCCTCGAAGTCGGCGATGACGTCGGGATTCACGTAGTCGGCGTAGTTGACGATCCGCAGCGGACCGGCCTCGGGCTCGAGTCCGTCGGCGATCGGCTCGCCGCTGGCCGACTCGCTGCCGCTGCCGCCGCATGCCTGCAGCAGCGGCACCCCGCCGCCGAGCAGCACGCCGAGGCCAGCCGAGCGGGCGAGCAACTGCCGGCGCGTGAGGCCGAGCGGTGCATGCTGACGTGCCGGATCGCGGAACCGTCTCGATGCCATCGCATCCTCCCCAGTGACGGAGGCAGCCATCCCCACGGCCACCCGACGAGGCGGACAGTACCAGAGGCACTCGCCGGCGACAGCGTGCGTCGGCCTACGATCGCGGCGGGCGCGAGCGCAGCAGCGAAAGGGGAGCGCGATGACAATCGATGACGTGCGGGGATCTGCCAGTGGCAGTGCAGGCGCCGGTGCAGTTGTGGGTTTCCGGCAGATGATCGATGGCACGAGGGACGACTATGAGATGCTGCAGCGCCTCGAGCACGAGTACATCGCGCACCTCCCCGAGCGACTGCTGTCGTCGCTGCGTGCCCTCGACAGCGGCCTCGGCGGGTATGCGGTGTCGCGCTACGTGCACTCGCTGCAGTCGGCCACGCGGGCCGAGCGTGACGGCGCCGACGTCGACTGGATCGTCGGGGCCCTGCTGCACGACATCGGCGACGAACTCGCGCCATGCAACCACTCGCAGATGGCCGCCTCGATCATCCGGCCGTATGTGCGGGCCGAGGTCACCTGGGTGGTAAACGTGCACGGCATCTTCCAGCAGCACTACTACGGGCACCACATCGGCCTCGATCCCGATGCCCGCGAGATGTACCGCTCGCATCCGTGGTTCGACAGCGCCGAGCGCTTCTGCCTGCGCTGGGACCAGGCGTCCTTCGACCCCGACTACCCGACCGAGCCCATCGAGCACTTCGAGCCGATGCTGCGCGAGGTGTTTGCTCGCCAGCCATTCGATCCGGCCGTCATCGGCGACGAACTCTGACCAGCGCGCCCGGTGCCGCTACTTCTCGCTGATCTCCACCGGCACGGCGAAGGCATCGGCAACGTCCGCCCCGATGCCGACCGGCTCTGCGTCGACGCCGAACAGGGCGCGGATCCAGGCCGTCACGCCGTGCGTGATGACCGGGAACGACGTGGCCACGGGCACAGACGGCGGAATGCAGCCGTCCTCGCCGAGCGTGCGCAGCTGCGGCTGGGCATCGAGCACCGGCCCGAGGCCGGATGCCTCGGCGACGCCGATGATGCCGGTGCCGTTGCCGAAGGTGCAGAAGTCGTCGAAGCCGTTGTGGCCGACCTGGTCGATGACCCACAGCGCCGACGGGCTCGGAGCCGCCTCGTATGCGGGGCGCGTGCGCTCCTCGGGCGGCACGACGGCGTCGATACTGCCGGCCATGAAGAACGAGGGCTTGTCGGGCATGTCCGCTTCGTTGGCGTCGAACCGCCCGGATGCCATCGAGACGTAGCCATCGATGCGCACGTCGCTGGCGGCCATCAACACGGTTCCACCACCGGCG
>JBJTRF010000147.1:0-8880 GCA_046076025.1 Ilumatobacteraceae bacterium | reverse complement strand
TAGTGGTGCGGCGCAGTGTGCACGACCAGGTTGAACGCCACGTCGCCGTGGGCGTCGCGCAGGGCCAGCAACGCGTCGCGGATGGCGATGCCCATCGCCGTGAGCGTGTCGTCGGCCGAGTCGGTGATGTGCAGGTCGTGGTGGCGGGGGATGATGAGCAGCTCGAACGGCGACCCCGCCCAGTATGGGCTGATCGTGAGCGCGTGCTCGGTGGCGTCGACGACGCGCTTGGCATCGACCAGCTCGGCCTCGACGGTGGCGCACAGGATGCACCCGCCCTCGAAGCGGGTGAACGCGCGCTGCTCTTCGAGGATCTCGCCGGGCACGAACGGCAGGCCGAGCAGCTGGCCGTGCGGGTGGGCGAGCGAGGCACCGGCTTCACGGCCGTGGTTGATGATGGCCTGCGTGTAGCGGATATTGCTGGTGGCAGCGTGCTGCTGCAGTCGGCGCTTCAGCAGCAGCATCATCTCGGCGAGTTCGCCATCGGCGGCGAGGTGCAGTCCGCCGTCGTGGTCGGGGGTGTAGACGAACACCTCGTGGATGCCGCTGGCGGCGGCTTCGACGTGCACCGGGCCGTGGTGGTGCACCGAGAACGACTCGTCGCCGTCGAAGGCCGGGTACAGGTTGGGCACGACACGCATCTTCCAGTGGCCGCCCTCGTCGAGCGACTCGAGCGCCGGCAGCGTGGCCTCCTCGTTGCCGGTGCAGAACGGGCACGGACGGCTCGGCTCGGCCTCGACCTGGGCGGTGCGGGGGGCGAAATCGGAGGGGCGGCGGGCCCGGTCGGCGACGATGTGACCCACCGTCCGGTGAGGGGATTCAGTCGGAGCTGGCTCACAGTGTGGTCAGCCTACGACGCGAACCCGCAGGCGGGGCGGACAGGCCCGGAATTCAGGCCGGTTCGCCAGGTCGTTCGTACACCGACACATGCCGCTCGGCGTCGGCGTCGAACGGGGCGCCGGCCGCGTCGGCGTGGCGCTGTCGCAGGCGCAGGCCTGCCCTGGCGGCCATCTCGTCGAGCTCGGCTGGCGTCGACCAGCGGATGCTCCACGGGCGCAGCCGGACACCGCCCGCCTCGGTGATCTCGACGTACTGGCCCTCGGCGCGCTGGGCGGCGGGGTCGGCGACGTCGATGCGCAGCACGACTCGGTCGGCGGCGACCGAGCGCACCCCGACGGTGGCCGAAGGGCGAGACGGCTGCGCATCGCCGGGGCCTGCGCCCGTCGACGTGTCGCTGTCCGACTCGGCCGGGACGAAGGCCTCAACGATGAACCGGCCGCCCGGTGACAGTGTCGCTGCGGCGGCGTCGAAGCAGTGCTGCTGCCGCTCGGCCGTCGGGAGGCTGAACAGCGTGTTGTAGGCGACGAACACGACATGGCATCGCGTGCCGCCGAGACCGGCGAGCGTATCGGCCATGTCGCCGCGCAGCGCGCGCACGCGAGTTCCCGCTTCCGACGCCTTCGCCGCGAGGTGATCGAGCATCGCGGCACTCGTGTCGATGCCGATGACGTCGACCCCGGCCAGCGACAGCGGCACCGCCAGTCGGCCGGTGCCGACGCCGAGTTCGACGGCGACGGCGGTGTCGTCGCCGCTGTGTCGTGCTGCCGCCTGGGCCTCGGATGCGACGAGGGCCACCAGTGCCTCGGCATCGCTGACGTCGGCGTACCAGTCGTCGTAGACGTCGGCGAACGACTCGCCGTAGGTGTCGTCGTCGTAGCCGCGCACGGGCCGAGTCTTCACCGTCGGCGACCCTCGCTGCCACCATAGGCTGCAGCCATGGCGCCGCCCGCCGTGCTCACCTACCTCGACCACGCCGCCACCACCCCGGTGCGCAGCGAGGTGGTCGAGGCGATGATGCCGTTCTACGGCGAGCGGTTCGCCAACCCGTCGGGCAGCCACCGGGCGGCCCGCGACGCCCGCCGGGCGGTCGACGAGGCACGCGAGTCGGTTGCCGATGCGGTCGGCTGCGATCCGGGCGACGTGGTCTTCACCAGTGGCGGCACCGAGGGCGACAACGCCGCCATCCTCGGCGCTGCGGGCCGAGGCCGGGTGGTGTGCTCGCAGGCCGAGCACCACGCCGTGCTCGAGGCTGTGCACCGTGCGGGGGGCGAGGCGGTGGCCGTCGGTCCCGACGGTGCCGTCGACCTCGACGGCCTCGACGCGGCACTCGACGACACCGTCGGCGCGGTCAGCCTGATGGCCGTCAACAACGAGGTGGGCACGATCACCGACCTCGCTGCCGTGGCACGCGTGGTGCGCCGTCGGTCGCCGTCGGCGCTGCTGCACACCGACGCGGTGCAGGCCGCGTGCTGGATCGACCTGCGCAGCATCTGGCAGCACGTCGACGCGATGTCGCTGTCGGCGCACAAGTTCGGCGGGCCGAAGGGTGTCGGTGCGCTCGTCGTGCGATCCGGCCACGCACTGTCGCCGCTGCTGGTGGGCGGCGGGCAGGAGCGCGACCGGCGCAGCGGCACGCACAACGTGCCCGGCATCGTGGGCATGTCGACCGCACTCCGGCTCGCCGACGGCGAGCGGGAGGGCGAACTGCCCCGACTCGGCGCCCTCCGCGACCGACTGGTCGACGGCATCGTGGCGGGTGTCGAGTCCGAGTTTCCCGGCGTCGACACGGGCATCGTCGAGACCGTGCCCCGCGACCGAAAGGTGGCGGGCTCGGCGCATCTCTGCGTCGACGGCGCCGAGAGCGAGGCGCTGCTGTACCTGCTCGATGAGGCCGGCGTGTGCGCCAGCGCGGCGTCGGCGTGTGCCTCTGGTGCCATGGAGCCGTCGCACGTGCTGGCATCGATGGGCGTGCCGCTCCGGCTCGCCCGCGGCGCAGTGCGACTCACCCTCGGCCGCACGACGACACCCGACGACATCGACCGTGCCACGGCGGCAATGGTCGCCGCGGTGTGCCGCGTGCGCCGGGCGGGGATGCCGCGATGAGGGTGCTGATGGCGCTCAGCGGCGGCGTCGACTCATCGGTTGCCGCCGCCGAACTGCTCGATGCCGGCCACGAGGTGGTGGGCATCACGATGCGTCTCTGGGGTGGTGAGAGCGACACGGGATGCTGCTCGGTCGCCGATGTCGATGATGCCCGCCGCGTCGCGCAGCAGCTCGACATCGACCACCTCGTGTTCAACTTCGCCGACGACTTCCGCGAGCACGTCGTGGGGCCCTACGTCGACGCGCACGCGCGGGGCGTCACTCCGAACCCGTGCATCGAGTGCAATCGGCACCTCAAGTTCGAGCGGCTCGCCGAGCGCGCCGACCTGCTCGGCTTCGACGCAGTGGCCACCGGACACCATGCGCAGGTCGTCGACGACGGCGGCGTGCTGCGTGTGGGGCGCGGCGCCGACCCGCAGAAAGACCAGAGCTACGTGGTGCACATGCTGCCCCAGCGCGAGCTGCGGCGAACGATGTTCCCGATCGGCCACCTCACCAAGGGCCAGGTGCGCGAGCGCGCCTCGGCGCTCGGCCTGCGCACGGCCGCGAAGCCCGACAGCCAGGACGTCTGCTTCATCACCGACGAGGGCGGCCGCGAGGCGTTTCTCGGCGAGCGGATCCCGTTCCGGCGTGCCACGGTGATCGATGCCGACGACGGCGCCGTGCTCGGCAGCGCTGCGTCGTTGGAACTGGTCACGCTCGGGCAGCGACGCGGCCTCGGACTGCCCGGCGGCGGGCCGAAGCGCTACGTGGTCGGCATCGACCACGAGGCAGCGATCGTGCGCGTCGGCGGTGCCGAGCGGCTGCTTCGCGACTCGCAGCGCGTCACCTCGATGGTCTGGTCGTCGGATCCGGTCGAGGGCGAGGTGCGCGTGCAGTGCAGCGCGCACGGCACTGCCCACACGGCGGTGCTGCGATGCGACGACGGCGGCATCGAGGTGCGGTGGGACGAACCGCAGCGAGTCGTGTCGCCGGGCCAGAGCATGGTGGTGTACGACCGCAGCGACCGGCTGGTGCTCGGCGGCGGCATCGCCGGCTGACCGAGACCACCATCCCCGGCGGGCGGTGCCGGCCGTCAGCCCACCGGCAGGCGGTGCGCGGCGGCGGCGCGCAGCGCCCTGCCCGGACGGCTGGGCGCGACCAGAAACGACTGCGCATGCACCGCCCTGCCGCGCGGGTTGCGGCGGTCGGCGGCGAGCAGCACCGTGGCCGGCGAGCGCACCGCCACCTCGATCGCATAGCCCGCTGCCGGGCCGGTGAGGTCGAGGGCCTCGGTGCCCGCAGGCGCCAGCCTGGCTGCGGCGACCGACTGGCGCGGCACCATGAGCGTCTCGCCGAGCACTACGTGGTCGTGGACGACGAGGCCCGCCGGCACCAGCACGAGCCACCGGCGCGAGAACCGGTGGACGCTGCGCACCAGCACGGCGCCGCCACCGAGGGCGACGGCGGCGAGCGCACCAGCGGCGACTGCGCGACCTGCGGCTGCGGCGACGGCGGCCAGCGTGGTGACCGTCGCCCAGATGCACCACGATGCGACGATCGCCATCGAGTGCGCCACCGGCGGGCGCAGCGGCAGTCGACGCTCGTGGCCGTATGCCGAGCCCTGCGCCATCGCCTCGCCGAATCCCGACCACAGGACGAGTGCCGAGGAGGCAGCGGCGAGGACGGTGCCGGCGACGCCGACCGCGGCCGACGCTGCACTGTCGGACGCGACGGACACCACCACGAGGGCCGCCGACGGCACGCACGCCGGCACGGCGAAGCGCACCAGGGTGAGGCCGAGGCAGCCCGGCACGAGCAGGGCCACGAGCACGCCGGCGACCACCGCCCACCACACGGCGGTGAGCGCCGTCGCGGACGCCAGGTCCTCGGTGCGGTCCAGGGCGACGGCGACGGCAACGCCGGTGGCCGCCCAGAGGGCGCGCGCGCCCCACAGCGACGCCGCGAGCGACCGCTCGGCGACGGGGGCATCGGCGGTCTCGGCCATCCGCCCAGCATGGCCGCCGCCGGTCCGGTCGGCAACGGCAGTCGCACCGGTGCGGGCGCCGGGCGAGTGTGACGCTCGGTACGGCGTCGCGGCGGCACTCGGTGCGACAATCGGAGCAGGGACGGCCACGCCGCCGCCGAGTGCGTCGCAGCAGTGAGGGGAGGGCAGCGCACCGCCGTGAGGACGATCGTTCAACTCGACAGCAGCACGGTCACCGGCGTCGGCGGCCTGCCGCACCGCAACGCCGCCGACGCGGCGCGATTCGCCCTGCTGCAGATGGAACTGCCGGCGATTCCGTCGCTGCCGAGGCGCAGCCCCGCTGAGGGGTCGGTGGCCCAGGCGATGGTGGGCATGCAGGGCATCACAGTGGGGCAGTACGGCAGCATCTCGATCGACTGCGACCGCGTCGACCCGCTTGCGCCGATCAGCACCGACCTGCACCACGACGCGTTCCTCGGCTTCCGGACGTTCGTCGAGATCGCACCCCGCCTGCGGCCCGGCCTCGAGGCGGTGAAGTGGCAGTTCATCGGCCCGGTGTCGTTCGGCCTCGCGCTCATCCGGGCCGGACTGCCGGCGAGCATCGCGTTCGAGGCGGCGGTTCGCTGCGTGCGCACGCGCCTGCGCCACCTCGTCGAAGAGGTGGCGCACGCCCTTCCCGCGGCGGGGCAGGTGGTGGTGCTCGAGGAGCCGGAGCTTGCCGGCATGATGGAGCCGGGGTTCGAACTCGCCCCGGAGGTCGTCATCGACCTCGTGTCGGGCGCACTGTCGGCGATCGAGTCGCGGGCACTCGTCGGTCTGCATGTCTGCGGCGTCTCCGACCTGCCGTCGCAGATCGATGCCGGGCCCGGGCTCATCTCGGTGCCGGTGCACCGCAGCGTGCTCGGCGCAGTCGGGCACCTGGTGCGGTTCATGGAGCGCGGCGGGCGCATCGCGTGGGGTGCCGTTCCCACCACCGGCCCGATTGCGGCCAGCGCCGACCGCGCATGGCGCGACCTCGACGACCTGTGGGGCGCGATGGTGCAGCGCGGCGCCGACCCCGACCTGCTGCGCCGTCAGGCGCTCATCACCCCGTCGTGCGGGCTTGCGGCGCACAGCCCGGCGGTCGCCGAGCGCGTCATGCGCGTCGCCACCGAACTCGGTCGCCGGGCCCGCCAGGCCGGCGGCCCGCACCTGATGCCGGGCGCCTGACCGGTGCCCTCGATGCGCGACGCGACGTCGACGCCGTGCATCCGGCGCGCACCCGCCGCCTAGGTTGGTGCGCATGAGCGCAGCGGCCGGTGTCGAGCAGCAGATCGCCCAGCTGCGCGATCGCATCCGCTACCACAACGAGCGCGACTACGCGCACGACGCTCCTGAGATCTCCGATGCCGAGTACGACGAGCTCGTCAGGGAACTGCGCGCCCTCGAAGACCAGCACCCCGAGTTCGCCGACAGCGACAGCCCATCGGCAGTGGTCGGCGCCGGCATGCTCGCCGAGGCCTTCTCGCCCGTCGCCCACCGCGTGCCGATGATGAGCCTCGACAACGCGATGGACGTCGACGAGCTCCACGCATGGGGCGAGCGCGTGCAGCGCGGCCTCGACGGCGCAGCGGTCCGATACGTGTGCGAGCTGAAGATCGACGGGCTGGCCATGAGCCTTCGCTACGAGGGTGGTCGCTTCGTGCAGGCGGCGACGCGCGGCGATGGCCGGGTGGGCGAGGATGTCACCGCCAACGTGGCCACGATCGCCGCCGTGCCGAAGGAGCTCGTCGGTGCACCGCCCGTGCTCGAGGTGCGCGGCGAGGTGTACATGCCGATCGAGTCGTTCGAGCGGCTCCGCGCCGCCAAGCAGGCCGAGAACGCGGCGCGCGTCGCCGCCGGTCGCAAGCCCGACCCCGTGCCGGTGAATCCGCGCAATGCGGGCGCCGGCAGCCTGCGCCAGAAGGATCCGTCGGTCACGGCACAGCGCGAGCTCGCCTTCTGGGCCTACCAGCTGGGCGAGGTGGTGGGTGGTCCCGAGTTCGCCACCCACCACCAGACGCTCGACTACCTCGCCGGGCTCGGGTTTCCCGTCAACCCCGAGATCCGCCTCGTCGACGACCTCGACGGGGTCTACGCGTTCTGCAGTCAGTGGCAGCAGCGGCGCCACGACCTGCCCTACGAGATCGACGGTGCCGTCGTGAAGGTCGACGACCTCGCCCAGCGCGAGTCGCTCGGATTCACCTCGCGCGCGCCGCGGTGGGCGGTGGCCTTCAAGTTCCCGCCGGAGGAGCGCACCACGATCCTGCGCGACATCCAGGTGTCGGTGGGCCGCACGGGCCGCACCACGCCGTTCGCCGTGCTCGAGCCGGTGTTCGTCGGCGGGTCGACCGTGTCGATGGCCACCCTCCACAACGAGGACCAGGTACGGGCCAAGGACGTGCGGCCCGGCGACACCGTGGTGGTGCGCAAGGCGGGCGACGTAATTCCCGAGGTCGTCGGCCCGGTGCTCTCGCTGCGTCCCGACGGCTGCGAGCCGTGGCAGTTCCCGGCCGTGTGCCCGTGCCCGCTCGGCACCGACCTCGTTCGCTCGGAGGGCGAGGCCGACACCCGATGCGTCGAGCCCTCGTGCCCGTTCCAGCGCGACCAGCGAATCATCTACTTCGGCTCGCGCGGCGCGATGGACATCGAGGGGCTCGGCGACCAGACGGTGTTCCAGCTCAGCGACGCCGGGATGGTTGCCGACCCGGCCGATATCTACTCGCTCACCCGCGAGCAGCTGATGACGCTCGAGAAGTGGGGTGCGACGAAGGCCGACAACCTGCTCGCCGCCATCGAGTCGTCGAAGTCGCGTCCGCTGCAGAAGGTGCTCACTGCGCTCGGCGTGAAGGGCCTCGGGCCCGCAGCCAGCGAGACCATCGCCCGTCGGTTCGGCTCGCTCGACGCCGTCATGGCAGCCACCGAGGACGACCTGGCGGCCACCGACGGCGTGGGGCCGATCATCGCCGCCTCGATCGCCCGGTGGTTCTCCCAGCCGCAGAACCGCGAGATGATCGAGAAGCTCCGCGTCGCCGGCGTCGACTTCGGGCGCGTCGAGACCTCAACGGTCGCGCAGGTGCTCGTCGGCAAGGCCGTCGTAGTCACGGGGACCCTCGCCGGCTACTCGCGCGACGAGGCCGAGGCGGCCATCAAGGACCGCGGGGGCAAGAGCCCCGGCAGCGTCAGTGCCAAGACGTTCGCCGTCGTGGTGGGCGCCGAGCCCGGCGCGAGCAAGCTCACCAAGGCCGCCGACCTCGGTATCCCCGTGCTCGACGAGGCGGGGTTCGAGCACCTGCTGGCAACGGGCGAACTGCCCGGCTGACACCCGCAACGCTCAGGACATCTCGGTCGCTCAGAACACCTCGAAGGTCCAGGTGAAGCTGCGAGCCGAGCCGCGCCCCTCGATGAGCGGCCAGTAGACGAGCGTCACCACGTGCACGCCCTGCTCGAACGACCTGATCGGCGCGTTCTCGCTCGGGTTGAACGTCAGCGTGGCGTTGCCGGGCTCGTAGAGGGTGGTGGGCGGCAGGGTGACCTGCTGGCCGGGCGTGGCACTGTCGACCTCGTCGACGCGCACCGTCTCGAGCTCGAGTCCGTCGATGATCAGCACGCCGGTGTAGCCCACCTTGAGATCGACCACCACGGCGGTCTGCGCAGGCACCTGGCGGGCGCCGCGCACTGGGTCGATGGCCTCGATCGAGGCCGGAAGGCGCTGGCCCTCGCGTCCGGTGACCGCCAGCGAGATCGCGTAGCCGATCGCCACCACGCACCCCGCAATGACGAGGCTGACGAGGAACTGCTGCCACTTGATGCGTCGCATGGGCGCAGTCTCGCCGAGCGGCGAAGGGTTCGCACGGTCGGCCGGGTCGTCGCCCGAGGCACCTCCCGGTGCCCGTGGGCAGGTAACTTTTCACAGATGGTCGACACGGCACCCTCCTCGTCGGGCGGCAGCC
>JBJTRF010000146.1:0-3699 GCA_046076025.1 Ilumatobacteraceae bacterium | reverse complement strand
GCGACCACCATGCTGAGCATCCCTGCCGAGAAGAGCGTTAGGGCGGCAAAGAAGTGCGTGTAGCGACGGTCGCCGTTCACGTACTCGGTTGAGTACACCTGCACGAGCGTGGAGATGAATGCCACGAGCACGAGGGCCAGCAGTGCGAGGCCGTCGACGTACTGCCCGATGCTGAACTCGACTCCCCCGCTCTGCCACCACACCCACTCGCGGACGACTGGGGCGACGAAGGGCAGCGAGTGCTCGCCGCCCTCCTCTGCGGCAATCGAGCGCCCGAAACCGACGACGCTGCGAAGCACCGCAGCCTCGCCGCCCTCGCTGTGGCCGAACGCCGAGATCCACTGGTACACGGCGCCGGCCGACAGGGCGAGTGCCCCGACCATGCTGGCGATGCCGAACTCGCTGCCGCCTCGCGGCATGCGCTTGCCGAAGAAGATGATGAGGAAGAAGGCCGCCGCCGGCAGCACCGGCACCAGCCAGGCGTGGTCGAGGAACCAGCCCGTGGCCTCGATGGCCTTCTTGGTCTCTGCTGCGAGCACCATCAGCCCTTCATCTCCGAGAGTTCATCGAGCGAGATGCTCTTGCGGTTGCGATAGACGAGCAGCACCATCGCGAGTCCCACGCCCACCTCGGCTGCAGCGACGGCGATGATGTACAAGGCGAACACATTGCCGTCGAGCGAGTCGTGAATGCGGTCGAATGCCAGCAGGTTGATGTTCACCGAGTTGAGGATGAGTTCGACGCTCATCAGCAGCATCACTGCGTTCTTGCGGGCGATGACGCCGTAGACGCCGATGCAGAACAGGACGGCGCCAAGCACGAGGAAGTTGTTCAGCAGCATGTCAGTCCTTCCTCGCCAGCACGATGGCTCCCACCACTGCGGCCAGCAGCACGAACGACAGCGCCCAGAACGGCAGCAGGTACGGCGAGAAGATGAGATCGCTGATGGCGGCGGTGGAGTTCACGTCGGCAGCGTCGGCACCCGACGAGCGGCCGATGCGGTCGGTGCCGAACGCATCGACCAGCGAGTACAGCATCACGCCTAGCATCAGCAGTGCGACGGGGATGCCGACGAGACGGTTGCGGTTGTCGAGGTCGGCGTCGCGGCCGAGGCGCGCACGGGTGAGCATCACGCCGAACAGGAACAGCACCATGACGGCGCCGATGTACACGAGGACCTGGGTGACGGCGACGAACTCGGCGGCCAGCAGCACGTACAGCGCTGCGGCGCCAGCCATCACCAGCACGAGCGACAGCGCCGCATGCACCACGTTCTTCGAGGTGACCACGCGAAGCGCATTGACGACCATCACGGCGGCGATCACGTAGAAGCCGATGGACTGCGCCACCTCGATGTCGGAGGCCGCGAGAAGTGCCGACATCACTTGCCCTTCTTCTTCTCGGCACCGGCCTCGAGCCCGGGCGCCTCCGGCACGGTCTCCATCCACTCGCCGAGCTTCTCCTTGTCGTGGAGCAGGTCGGCGATGCGCGGCTCGCTGTACTCGTACTCGGGGCTCCAGAAGAGCGCGTCGAACGGGCACACCTCGAAGCAGATGCAGCAGTACATGCAAAGCGCGTAGTCGATGTCGAAGCGGTCGAGCTTGTTCACCTTGCGCGGCGCACCGCCGGCGCGGCGGGGAGGCGCGAGGTCCTTGTGGGCCTCGATGAAGATGCACCAGTCGGGGCAACTGCGGGCGCAGAGCATGCACGCCGTGCAGTTGTCCTCGCGCAGGGCGATGACGCCGCGGGCGCGGATGGGCGGCGCTTCCTTCTCGTGCGGGTACTGCACGGTGGACGAGCCACCGCCGAGCGCTCGGGGCTTCAACGTCCGCACCATCGTGCGGCCGGTGACGCCGAGGCCCTTCAGCAGGCCGGGCACCTTGGGCTTGGGCATCGTCAGAACACCACCTTGAAGATCGCCGTGAGCATGATGTTCACCAGCGAGACGGGCACGAGCACCTTCCAGGCGAACCGCTGCAGCTGGTCTTCGCGCAGGCGCGGATAGCTGAAGCGCACCCACATGATGATGCCGCTGAGCACCATCATCTTCGTGACGAGAATGATCGGGCCAGCCACGTTCATCCAGTTGTCGATGCTGCCGGTGTCGGCACCCCAGCCGAACCAGCTGTGCGGCAGGCCCCATCCGCCGAGGAACAGCACGGCGGCGATCATCGAGAACACGCCGGCGGTGGCGAACTCGGCGATGAAGAACATCAGGAAGCGGAAGCCGGAGTACTCGGTCATGTAGCCCGACACGAGCTCGCTCTCGGCGATCGGCATGTCGAACGGCGTCTGGGTGAGTTCGGCCTGGACGGAGATCATGAAGATGCCGAAGGCGACGAACTGGGTGAGCACGAACGGGAAGCCGAGGCCGTCCCATCCGAAGATGCTGCCCGAGTTCTGGGCGACGACGATCTGCTGCAGGTTCATCGTGCCGGCCTGGATGACCACGCCGAGCACGCTCAGCACCATCGGCAGCTCGTAGGCGATGAGCTGGCCAGCGGCGCGCAGGCCGCCGAGCAGCGAGTACTTGTTGGCGCTGCTCCAGCCGGCGATGAGAATGCCGAGCGTGCTGATGCTGGAGACCGCCAGCATGTAGAAGACACCCGCGTCGAAGTCGGTGAAATAGGCGTCGGGCCCGAACGGGACGACGGCGACCAGCAGGAACGTGCTCACCAGCACGATGAGCGGCGCCATGCGGAAGATCCGCTTGTCGGCGTTCTCGGGTGCGAGGTCTTCCTTCTGCAGCCACTTGCCGACCTCGGCGACGAGCTGCAGCGACCCATACGGGCCGGCTTCCATCGGCCCGAGGCGGCTCTGCATGAAGCTCATCATCTTGAAGAGGAAGAGGTACACGATCGTGCCGGCCGGCAGCAGCACGGCAACGGCGCCGCCGACCACGCGCAGGATCGAGGTGAACCAGTACGGGAGATCGGAGGCGAGCAGGCTCATCGATCGATGTCCCCGAGGATGAAGTACAGCGAGGCGAGGATCGAGATGATGTCGGGCACGTAGACGCCGCGCAGCACCCACGGCACCACCGAGATGTTGTTGAAGCTCGCCGAGCGGATCTTCACGCGGAACGGGCCGAGATCGCCCTTGCTGATCACGTAGTAGCCCATTTCGCCGAGCGGGTTCTCGGTGCTCACCCACGCCTCGCCCTCGGGCACCTTGATAATGCGGGGCACCTTGGCCATCACCGGGCCGGCGGGCAGGTCGTCGAGCAACTGATCGACGATGCGCGTGCTCTCGCGCACCTCCTGCAGCCGCACCCAGCAGCGGGCGTAGCTGTCGCCGTCGGGGTGCGTCCACACCTTCCAGTCGGCCTTGTTCCAGGCCATGGGCAGCGTCTGGTCACGGCGCAGGTCGTAGTCGACGCCGCTGGCCCGCAGGTTGGCGCCGCTGAGGCCGAACTGCTTGGCGACATCAGCGGGGATGACGCCGATGCCGCGCAGGCGGCTCTGGAAGATCTCGTTGCCGAACAGCAGGTCTTCCATCTCGTCGCAGAACCCGCGAAGCTTCTTCATCACCTGCTTGGTCTCGGCGATCCAGCCGGCGGGCAGATCGTCCTTCAGGCCACCGATGCGGTCGAAGTTGGGATGGAAACGCCCGCCCGTCGCGCCTTCAATGAGGTTGAGGACGTACTCGCGATCGCGGAACGCCATGAAGACCGGAGTGATGGCACCCAACTGCACCCCG
>JBJTRF010000145.1:0-17128 GCA_046076025.1 Ilumatobacteraceae bacterium | reverse complement strand
CGTGCAGGCACTTCACGCCGGTACGCGTGCCGCCGACGCCCCCCGACGGGCGTGGGCCGACGTGGTCCGCCGGCAGGGCGGCGTCGCGCTCGGCCGCATAGCGGGCGTGCGCGCCGGCGACGAGCGCCGGGTCGATCTCGGCCTCGGCGCGGCGGACGCCGCCTGCCGACTCGAGTTGGCCGACGAGCCGCGACTCGAGCGCGCCGACGAGCCAGTACCGGGTGGGCATGGGCGTGCCGTCGAACAGCAGCGGTTCGTTGCGCAGCACCACCGGGTCGCCGTCGTTGCTGCGGACAACGATGTCGAACGCCCCCTGAGGGGCGCGGCCGATCAGGGCGGCGACGCGTTCGATGTCGGTGGCGCTGGGCACTGCGGGGTCAGAGAACCGCGATCGCAATGACGATGACGGCAGCGACGGCGATGACGAGCGGCACGAGTCGCTTGGCGACGGCGGCACCGGCGATGTTCGACAGTTCGAGCGGCGCCACCTCGGCCGGGGCCGACGCAGGTGCGGGGGTGCCGTCGGAGGAGCCCTGCTGGTCGAGGATGGCGTTGAGGTTGTCGGCGAACTGTGCGATCAGCTTCTCGCTGACATCGCCCAGGATGCCGCGGCCGAACTGTGCGACCTTGCCGGTGATGTGCAACTCGGTGGTCACGGTGCACTTGGTGGTGTCGGCGGTGAGCGACTCGAGCGATGCCGTGATGAGCGCGTCGGCGTTGCCCTTGCCGGTGGTGTCGCGGCCGGAGCCTTTCAGC
Source organism: Ilumatobacteraceae bacterium (assembly GCA_046076025.1). Lineage (GTDB taxonomy): Bacteria > Actinomycetota > Acidimicrobiia > Acidimicrobiales > Ilumatobacteraceae > UBA668. The sequence goes on along the minus strand of JBJTRF010000145.1, from coordinate 16,372 downwards.
ACGGCACGGTGGCCGGCGTCGTCGCGCTCGACGAATTCGGCCTGGCCGCGGAAGGCCGTGGAGATCGGCCCGAGCTTCACCTTGACGACGCCCTTGTACGTGGTGCCGTCGATCTCCTCGAGTTGTGCGCCGGGCAGGCACGGGGCAATGCGCTCGACGTCGGTGAGCACCTTCCACGCCTCGTCGACGGGCCGGCGCACCACGAACTCGTTCAGCAGTCGTTCCATCGGTCGAGATCCTCCACGGTGTCGATATCGGCTCCTGAGCCTACGCAGGGCACGCGGCACACCCACGAAGGGTGGTCGGCAATCACGTGACGGGCACCGGCATCGCCCTCGGTGGGCAGCAGTGGCCACACCGACCGGTCGAGCCTGACCGGGTTGGGCCCGGTGATGCCGTCGTACACGGCAATGACGATGCGGCAGTCGTCGGGGGCGTCGGCGACGGCTCGCCATGCGGCAGTGCCGATGCCGGGCTGGTCGGCCAGGCCGACCGTGAGTCGGTCGGCGCCGAGGTCGGCGGCGGCGGCCACCGCCACCTGCAGCGAGCCGGCCTGACCGTCGGCCCAGCGCGGATTGTGACGGAAGATGACGGTCGGGTGACGGTCGACGGGGAGTGTCAATGTGACGGCCCCGGTGACCACGATGACATGGTCGAATCCGGCGGCGGTGACTGCTGTGAGGGTGGTGGCCCAGACCGTCGAGTCGCCGAACGGGGCTATCAGCTTGTGCGTGGAGCCCTTGAAACGACTGGCGCCGCCGGCGGCGAGGAGGGCGGCGACTCGGGGCACGTGATGAGCCTACGGAGCGGGCGGATGACAGAAATGTTGCGGAAATGTTGCAGGCGCGTTGATTGTTGCAATTCGATGACGCTAGGGTCGCTTTCCTATGACGACCCGCCGAACGACTCTGCTGATCGGGGCCGCCCTCCTGGCGGGCACCGTGGTCGGCACGGGTGCCGTGACACCGGCGTCGGCCGTCGCACCGTCCACCCTCGCCACGTCACTTCGCCCCACCCTCGGCCTCGCACCGGCGACGTCGTGGACGGTCGCCGACGTCGCCCTCGGCGACGATCCGCTGGCGGCCCTTGCCGCCGACGGACTGCACAACTGGCAGGTCTTCGCGGTCACCGGCCTCGGCGAGTACCTGGCGCGGTTCATCGCCATCCGCGATGCGATCGCCGTGCAGGCTGCCAGCCGCATCGAGGTCGATCCCCTGCGACTGCAGGAGGCATGGGCCGCCGCCGACCACCGCCACCAGGTCGTGCTGATGGCCGCCATGACGCAGCTCGGCACGCCCTATCGCAAGCGCACCAACGAGCCCGGCAAGGGCTTCGACTGCTCGGGCTTCACCAGCTTCGCCTGGTCGGCCACCGACGTGCTCCTGCCGTCGCAGAGCCGACGCCAGATCCGCACGGTCACCCCGCTCACCCGCGACGAGGCCCAGCCCGGCGACCTCGTCTTCTACCCCGGTCACATCTCGCTGTACCTGGGCATCGACTATGCGATCCTCCACTCGCCGACCTACGGCGGCGAGGTCAGCTTCTCGCACCTGCGCAGCAGCCGCGAGGACAGCGTCGACTTCGGCGGGCCGATCGGCTGAGCCTGCGGGTCAGTGAATTGGGCCGGCGCCGTCGCGCAGGCTCGGAACGCCACGGCCGGTGCGCCGGGCGATGATCTCGGCGCAGATGCTGACCGCAGTCTCCTCGGGCGTGCGTGCCCCGAGATCCAGCCCGATCGGCGACATCAGGCGCGCCAGCTGGCCCGGCTCGGCGATCCCAGCCTCGGCGAGGCGCTCGAGCCGCGTGGCGTGGGTGCGCCTGCTGCCCATCACGCCGATGTAGCCCACACCGGTGCTCAGCGCCCCTGCCACGGCAGGGACGTCGAACTTCGGGTCGTGGGTGAGGATGCAGACGGCATCGCGAGAGGTCAGCGTGCTGCCGCGACGCTCGAAGAGCGGGCCCGGCCAGCTGACCACTACCTCGTCGGCCATCGGGAAGCGCCGCCGCGTGGCGAACACCTCGCGGGCGTCGCACACGGTGACCCGGTAGCCGAGCACCTTGGCGACCTTGGCCAGTGCCGCCGTGAAGTCGACGGCGCCGAAGATCCACATCTGCGGCGGCGGTGCCCAGGTCTCGACGAACACCGTCAGCGTGGGGCTGTCGGCGAGGTCCTCGGGCGTGGTCTGTCCCTCGGGTCCGTAGCGGCGTACCCCGCTGCGGCCGGCCTCGAGCTCGGCGAGGGTGTCGCGCGTGACGATGCGATCGAGCTCGGCGTTGCCGAGCGAGCCGGTGGTGGTGCCGTCCGGGAGCACGAGCAGCGTGCGGCTCACCGAGGGGCCGGCAATCACGGTGACGAGCGCCACCGGCTGCCCGGTTCGCAACCTGTCGCGCAGTTGCTCGTAGAGGGATGACGACGATGTCATGGGATCACCAGTCGAGTGGCTCGATGAACAGCCGGATGGTGCCACCGCACGTGAGGCCCACCGAGAACGCCTCGTCGTCGCTGTAGCCGAACGAGACCACCCTCGGCTCGGCGTCGCCGGCGAGGACCGCGAGGGCCTCGCTGACGACGGCACCCTCGACGCACCCCCCGCTGACGCTGCCCGCCACCTCGCCGTGCTCGTTGACGATCATTGCCGCGCCGGGGTCACGCGGCCCCGAGCCCTCGATGTCGACCACGCGCGCGAGGGCGATACGCAGGCCGGCGCTGCGCCAGCGCTCGATGTCGTCGATGAGATCCTTCACGATGCCTGCCTCCGTGGCGCCTCGGCGGCGATGACGGTCGCCAGTCGGTGCATGGCCGTCAGGCTATGCCCCTCGACGAAGTCGTCGACGTACGGCAGCGCGGCTGCCATCCCACGGGCCAGCGGCGCATAGCCGGGCGTCACCTTCAGCGGGTTCACCCACACCACGTGATAGGCGACGCGGCCGAGACGGCGCATCTGCTCGGCGAGGACCTCGGGGTCTCCACGGTCCCAGCCGTCGCTCAGCACCACGACGATGGCGCCGCGGGCCATGCCGCGCACGCCCCACTCGTCGTTGAAGGCGCGCAGGCAGTCGCCGAGCCTCGTTCCGCCGCTCCAGTCGTGCACGCGCATTGCCGCCCTGGCGAGCGCGGTGTCGGGATCGCGGGCGGCGAGTTCCTTGGTCATGCGCGTGAGCCGGGTGCCGAGCGCGAACGCCTCGACGCGCTGGCGGCCGGCGACCGCAGCGTGCACGAAGCGCAGCATCGCCCGCGCATACGGCTCCATCGATCCGCTGATGTCGAGCAGCAGCACCAGCCGCCGCTGTCGCGGGCCGGGCTCGCGCCAGTGGCGGCGCAGCGGCTCGCCGCCGGTGCGCAGCGATGCCCGAAGCGTGGCGCGGACGTCGTTGCGCCTGCCGGCTCGAGATGGCCCGTAGCGGAACGAGCGGCGCGGCGGGCCGGCGAGTCGAAGGCGTCCCATCAGGTCGTGGGCGAGTCGCAGCTCATCGTCGGTGTACTCGGCAAAGTCCTTCTCGCGCAGCGTCTCGACGGCAGAGAAGCGCAGCGTCAGCATCGGATCGGCTGATGGCTCGCCGTCATCGCCGTCGCCGCCGTCGTCGCTGTCATCGTCGACGGCGAGCGTGATTCGCTGCGGCTCGTCGGCAACGCTGTCGCCCACGGTGCGCAGTCCCTGCCAGAACACCTCGAAGGCGCGGTCGTAGAGGGGGATGTCCTCGGGGCCGCGCACCAGGGTTGCCCTGCCCGCCCAGTAGACGTCGCTGCGCTCGTCGAGTCGCAGGCGGCCGAGCGCGTCGACGTAGGCCAGGACCGAGCCGATCGGCACCTTCAGGCCGGCGCCGCGCAGCACGCGTCCGAAGGCGACGGCGATTCTCTGTGCTGCGTCAGTCGTGGCGCTGGCCACGTTCGAATGCCTGTTTGACGAGGTCGGCGATGCCGTGCTGGCGGGTGCGGTCCTGGTCTTCGCGGTACTTCAGCACGGTGCCGAGCGTCGCGGCGACGATCCGCTCGTCGAGGACCGTGGTGCCGAGCGCGGCGAGCGCCTGCGCCCAGTCGATGGTCTCGGCGACGCCGGGCGGCTTGTAGAGGTGCAGTTCGCGGAGGGCCTCGACGGCAGCGGCAACCTGCCGGGCCAGCTCGTCGGACGCCTGCGGGACCCTGAGCCTGACGATGCGCACCTCGCGCTCGAAGTCGGGGTGCTCGACCCAGTGGTACAGGCAGCGCCGCTTGAGCGCGTCGTGCACGTCGCGTGTGCGATTGCTGGTGAGCACGACGAGCGGCGGGACCGCGGCAGCGAACCGGCCAAGTTCGGGCACCGTGACCTGGTACTCGCTGAGCACCTCCAGCAGGTAGGCCTCGAACTCGTCGTCGGCACGGTCGATCTCGTCGACCAGCAGCACCGGCGGAACGGCAGCCGTGGTGTCGATGGCGCGCAGCAAGGCGCGCCGCAGCAGGAACCGCTCGTCGTAGAGCTGCTGCTCGAGCGCATCGGTGGACAGCTGGCGCGACTCGCCGGTGGCCTCGGCGGCGCGCAGGTGCAGCAACTGCTTGCTGTAGTCCCAGTCGTACACCGCCTGCGCGGCGTCGATGCCCTCGTAGCACTGCAGCCGGATGAGCTCGCCGCCGGTCCAGCGCGAGAGCACCTTCGCCACCTCGGTCTTGCCGACGCCGGCCTCGCCCTCGAGCAGGAGTGGGCGGTGCAGGGTCATCGCCAGGAACACCGACGTGGCGAGGCCCTCGTCGGCGATGTAGCCGTGCGCGCTGAGCGCCGCAGCGACGTCGGCGGGCGTGGCGGGGGCGGTGCCGTGGTGCATCGCCGTGCAGGTTAGGGCGGGTGCAATGCTGGTGCCTCATGGGTCGCGAGCCTTTGCCCCTGGATGTTCGCGTCCACGCGCCGTCGGCGTCGGCGGTGTGGGTGGTCGTGGTCGATGACGGGGGCGCCACCCGGCGGCTCCCGGCGCAGCGGGAGGGCACCGGCCAGTGGCGGGCGTCCACCTCTGCCAGCACCGGCGATCGCTACCGACTCGACGTCGACGGCCTTCCGCTCGTCGACCCGCATGCGCTCGACGTGGTCGTGCTCGACGACGGGCCGTGGGGCGTGGTCCGTGCGGCGTGGCCGCGCCACTCGCAGCGCGCCCGTCTCGCCGACCGGGTCGAGCAGCCGATCGTCTACGAGTTGCACGTGAAGGGATTCGGCGGCGGCTACCTCGGCTGCATCGACCGCCTCGACCACATCGTCTCGCTCGGCGTCAACGTCATCGAGCTGATGCCGGTTCACCCCTTCGACGACCGCGACAACTACTGGGGCTACATGCCCATCGTGTGGGGAGCGGTCCACCGTCGGTATGCCAGCGAGCCCCACCGTGCAGCGGAGGAGCTCGCCGCCCTGGTCGAGGCTGCGCATGCGCGGGGCATCGACGTGTGGCTCGACGTCGTGTTCAACCACACCGGCGAGGGTGGCAGCGACATGCCGCCGCTCACGCTTCGCGGACTCGATCCGGCGCTGCACCGTCGACATGCCGACGGGACGCTCCTCGGCGATAGCGGCTGCGGCAACGACATCGACCCGGCGCATCCGTACGTCCGCACGCTGGTGCTCGAGGCGCTCGACCGGTATGCGGATCTCGGCGTCGACGGATTCCGATTCGACCTTGCCTCGCTGCTCACTCGCGACGGCGGCGGGTTGATCGAGCTGGTGACCGCGTGGGCTGAGCAACGCGGCATCGACCTGGTAGCCGAGCCATGGGATCTCGGCGCGTATCAGGTGGGTCGTGGCTGGCCGTGGCCGTCGTGGCGGCAGTGGAACGACCGCTTCCGCGACGACGCACGCGGGCTGCTGCGCGGCGAGCCGGGACTCGTGCACGCTGTCCGGCGACGTGTCGAGGGGAGCCCCGATCTCTTCGCCGAGCCGGCGCCGTTCACCCCGCGCCGATCGGTGAACTTCATCACCGCGCATGACGGCCTGACAATGCACGATCTCGCTGCCGTGACGAGCGACCGGCACCGGTCGTGGGACACGGGCCCCGACCTTCGCCTGCAGCAGCTGAAGAACTACTTCACCGTGCTGCTGCTGTCGGCAGGCTCGGCGATGTGGGTGATGGGCGACGAGTTCGGCCGCTCCCAGGACGGCCACGACAATCCGTACGACGTCGACGGGCCGCAGTCGTGGGTCGACTGGAGCCGTGCGGCCGAGTGGTCAGAGCTCACCGACGCCGTGCGCACGCTGGCTGCGTTACGCCGTCGGCACCCGCTGCGCGAGGTCGCGTTCCACGGTGTCGACGGTGCAATCGACGAGTCGTACGACTCTCGCTCGCTCGCCTGGAGCGGCAATGGCCTCTATGTGATGGTGAATGCATGGTGGGAACCGCTCGAGTTCGCGATCAGCCAGCCGGGGCACTGTGCGCCGGCATTCTGGTCGGCGCCATTCGCCGAGGTATCAGCTGCCGGCGGCGGCCTCCGCTACCGGCTCACCCCGCGGTCGGCACTGGTGCTCGAGGCGCGCTGACCGAGGCTCACGGCGCCACTGGATCGAGTGCCAGCGACCGCACCGCATCCCAGACGGCCGGCGTGTCGAATCCGAGTGCCCAGAATGCGACGCCGCCGATGCGTCCGCGGCGTGCGATGTCGACCCGCTCGCGGGCGCCGCGCGGACCGACGAAGTGCACGCGGCGCCGCTGGACGCAGGTGGTGACGCCGTCGGTCGACTCGCGGGAGTACTCGAACCACTCGTCACCCGTCAGCGGGTCGTAGGTGGTTGTCGCGCCGTACCGCTCGAGCAGTTGGTCGATCTCGCGAAGGTTCGGATCGACGCGGCCGGGCGTGTCGTCGGGGCAGGTGCCCTCCGTGTCGATCACCCAGTTGCGCCCGTAGAGCGGGATGCCGAGCACCACCTTGGCGTCGTCGTCGACGGCCTCCTTGGCGGCACGCACGGCCGTGCGGACCCAGTCGAGCGGGGCGATCGGCCCGGGATCGCCGACGGAGTAGTCGTAGGCCATGATGCGGATCCGGTCGACGACGTCGCCCATCGCCGCGTAGTCGTAGACCCAGTAGCCGCTGTCGGCGGTTCGGGCCGTGTCGTAGATCGGCGGGACCGCCACCGTGAGGATGCGGCCCTCCGCGCGCAGGCCGGCCCCGAGTTCGCCGAGGAAGGTGATCCAGTCGACTGCCGTCGTCGCCCACGTCGACCGTGCGTCGGCGAAGGCGAATCGCTCGTAGTCGATGTCGAGGCCGTCGGCATCCCATGACTCCGCGAGGTCGAGCAGGGTGGCAACGTGCCGCTGTCGGGCAGCGTCGTCGGCAAGCACCGATGCCATGCCATTGGCCGGCATCACGTCGACGACAGCCGGTACGACGAGTGCGCCCGAACTGCGCACCGTGTCGAGGAACCTCCCGGCCTCGGCCTCGTCGATCGTGGCGCCGAGGCCGACCTCGGTGGCGCTGCGCGCCTCGAACCAGAACGGCGAGAGCTCGGTGAAGTGCGAGCCCTCGGCGTCGATGGTGCCGGCGGCGCTGTCGAGCACCCAGTACGGAGCCCATCCGCTCATAGGGATCACGGGAAGCGGCGGGTCATCGCGCCGAATGACGACGGCGGCCAGGGTGGCGAGTGCGACGAGAGCGGCCAGTACCGCAAGCGGGCGACGGCGTGGGCGCCGCCGCCCGCGGAGGCCGAACATCGCCGGGTCGGCGCCGTCGAGCGACGGGATCCGCTGCACTCCGTCGATGTCGGGCACGTCGACGACGTTGGGCACGGCGATGGTGCGACAGCCTGCGCTCGCAGCGCTGCGTGCCCCGGTGGGGGAGTCCTCGATGGCGATGCACCGGCGCGGGTCGACGCCGAGCGCAGCCGCCGCAGCGAGGTACGGCTCGGGATGGGGCTTGCCCCGCCGCACCATGTCGCCGGTGATGACGGCATCGAACGAGTCCGGCGGGAGCGCCTCGACGACGGCATCGGCGAAGCGGGTCCAGCTCATGGTGACCAGCGCGCATGGGATGCCGGCATCGCGAAGCGCAGCGAGCAGTTCGCGGGCGCCGGGCCGCCAGGGCACGCGGCGGCGGACTCGTTCGATGACACCGTCGAGCAGACGGTTGACGATGTCGTCGATTGGCAGGTCGACCGAGCCCTGTTCCTGCAGGATGCGCGCCGTCTCGCGCAGGTCGAGGCCCACGACGGAATGCGCCTTGCGCTGATCCCAGTGGCCGCCGTGCTCGCGGACGAGTTCGTACTCGCACTCGATCCAGTACGGCTCGGTGTCGACGATCGTGCCGTCCATGTCCCAGAGGACGGCGGCCGGCCGGACGCGCTCGGCGGCGGTCACAGCGCCCGGGCCACCCGTCGGCCCTCGAGCACCGCCTCGAGCAGCGTGCGCGGCGCCACGCAGTCGCCGGCCTGGTGGTGGGCACCCGGCACGGGAGGCGTCGGCAGCCGGAAGCCGCAGTCGACCACCGCGCTGCACGTCACCGTGCGCCGTGCGCCGGTGAAGCGGTCTTCGACGACCGCGCCATCGGCGGTGACGGCACGCAGGATGCTGCGGCGCTCGATGCCGACGCCCGCCTGCTGCAGGCGGACGTTCGCAGGGGCGAGGTCGCCCGATCGCGACAGTTCGTTGCCGGCGACGTGGTCGGGTGTGACCAGTACCGACCGGCTGCCGAGCGACTCGGCGACGGCGATGGCGATCGGCCCGCCGATCGGATCGTGGACGACGATGATGCCGTCGGGCAGCGTCGTGCCGCGGTGCAGGTCGACGACGTCGACCACCGGTACGGCGTCGGCGTCGACGTCGTAGGTGGGGCGGCCGCGCTGCGAGCCGGTGGCCTGCACCGTGATCTCGCCCGCGATCGGGCCGCCGTGGCGGTCGGCGTGGGCGGTGCCGGTGTCGATGCACACGCCAGCGCTGCGGCACTCGGCCTCGAGCCAGTCGATGAAGGCCCGTCCGGGGCCGGCAAGGGAGGCGACGCCGCCGAGGACGTCGGCCTGCTCGACGAGGTGCACCCGGTGGCCGCGGCGGGCGGCGATGCGGGCGGTCTCGAGGCCCGCCGGACCGCCGCCGACGACGAGGACGTCGGCAGGCCGGTCGGCGGGCGCGTACCAGTCGGGATCGTCCGTTTCGTGCCCGGTGGTCGGCTCGACGACGCACGTGACGATCGGGTTGCGTGCGTCGCGCACTTGACACGTCTGGTTGCAGCGGATGCAGGGCCGTATGCGGGCGGCGAGCCCGCGTCGCGCCTTGTCGACGAGGTCGGGGTCGGCAAGCTGCGCCCGCGTCATCTCGACGCCGTCGCATGCGCCGTCGGCGAGGGCGAGCTCGGCCTCTGCCGGGTCGACGACCGATCCTTGCAGGAACACGGCGGTGTCGGACGATGCGGCTCGCAGGGCACGGCGGACGGCGGCAGCGGTGTCGCGGTTGTAGGCGGTGGTGTCGTGGAAGTCGGCGCGCGTGGCAGCAGCCGAGTAGATGGAACCACGGGTGACGACGATGTAGTCGAGGACGCCCGCAGCTGCGAGGTCGACGGCGATGCCCTCGGCCATCTGCGGGGTGATGCCGGCCCACGGCGCGAGTTCGTCGCAGCTGAGTCGGAGCCCGAGGAGCCGGGTCCCGACCCTGCTGCGCACCGCCTCGAGCACGGCACGGGCGAACCGCAGTCGGTCGTCGCCCCACTGGTCGCTGCGCTGGTTGGTGAGTCCGCTCAGGAACTGGCGCACGAGGCTGTGCTGTCCGGCATTGACCTCGACGCCGTCGCACCCTGCATCGACCGCCCCCGCTGCGGCATCGGCAAAGCCGGCGATGACGGCGGCGATGTCGTCGTCGTCCATCGACTTGGGGACCTCTCGGGTGTTCACCTCGGGCACGCGGCTCGGTGCCCAGAGTTCGCGCTGCGAGTAGGCGCTGCTGCCCTGGCCGCCGGCATGGTCGAGTGACGCGACCACGAGCGTGCCGTGGCGATGGCATGCGGCGGCGATCGCCTGCCATCCGTCACCGGCCATCGAGGCCAGCGGTGCTCGCTCGTAGGGCCAGTCGAGCGAGTGCACGCTGGCGCCCTCGGTGACGACGATGCCGCAGCCGCCGCGGGCCCGGCGCTCGTAGTAGGCGACGTGGCGCTGCGTGAACCGCCGGTCGTCGTCGCCGAGATTGGTGACGTGCGGCCCGAGCATCACCGCCGACGGTGCAACGGCGCCCGATCGTCCGAGGGCAAGCGGCTGCACCAGTTGCATGGGCGCCGACGCTACCCGCCTAGGTCGAGCCGTGAGAGGCCGACAGTTCGCTGCCGCCGAGGAGGCGCCTGATGTTGCCGAGATGGCGCAACAGCACGAGCAGGTCGATGGCGATGATGGCGGCCAGTTCGGTGCCGGGCACGCCGCGGATCGCCACGGCGACGGGGAAGGCGAGCATGATGCTGACCGAGGCGAGCGAGGCCTTTGCCGATGCCTTCCGCACCCCGATCCAGAGCGCGAGCATCAGCAGCGACGGAAGGGGCTGCATCGCCAGCGAGGCACCGCCCATGGTGGCGACGCCCTTCCCGCCGCGGAACCCGCGCGTGACGGGAAACATGTGCCCGAGCACGGCGGCGGCGACGGCAGCCCAGCCCAGGCCCGGATTGCCGAGCAGGCGCGACGCCATGGCAGGGATCGCGCCCTTCAGCCCGTCGAGGACGAATACCAGCACACCCCACCACTGGCCGAGCGTGCGGGCAATGTTCGACGCCCCTGGATTGCCCGATCCGACGGCGGTGATGTCGACTCCCTTGCCGCGGGCGATCCACACGGCACTGGGAAAGGTGCCGAGCAGGTACCCGGCCGGCACGAGCAGCAGCCAGGGCAGGGCGCTCACCGATGCGCTGCCAGGCGGCTGTGGTCGTGTGCTGGCCGAGGCGCGATACGCACGGGCACGCTGAGTGCGGCGGCGCCGTGTCCGGTGACGCACTCGGGATCGGGGCCGTCGAGCGGCAGGCCGGTGAAGAACTTGGCGGCCATGCAGCCGCCCTGGCAGGCGTCGAACGATCCGCACGACGCACACGCGCCTGCCGACTGCGGCTGGCGCAGCTCGGCGAACAGCTCGCTGCCGCGCCACACATTGGTGAAGCCACCGGCGTCGCGCACGTTGCCGGCGCGGAACTCGTCGTGGATGACGAACGGGCAGGCGTAGACGTCGCCGATCGGATCGATGAGGCACACGACGCGGCCGGCACCGCACATGTTGAGCCCAGGAAGCGGGTCGCCGAGGGCGTTGAGGTGGAAGAACGAGTCGCCCGTGAGCACCGAGTCGCCGTGGTCGAGCAGCCAGGCGTACACGTCGCGCTGCTGCTGCGCGGTCAGGTGCAGGTCGTCCCACGAGTCGACGCCGCGGCCGCTCGGCCGCAGCCTCGTGAGCCGCAGCTGCGCGCCGTAGTCGTCGGCCATCTGCTTGAACCGGTCGAGCTGCGACACGTTGTGCCTGGTGGCGACGACGCTGATCTTGAACGGCCCGAACTCCGCAGCGGCGAGGCGGTCCATCGCCGACCTGGCGAGCGCCCAGCTGCCCTTGCCACGGACGGCGTCGTTGGTGGCCTCGTCGGCGCCGTCGACGCTGATCTGGATGTCGAGGTAGTCGAGGTCGGCGAGGCGGCGCGCGGCGGCATCGTCGATGAAGGCACCGTTGGTGCTGAACTTGACGCCGATCCCGTTGCCGACGGAGTACTCGACGATGTCGAAGAAGTCGCGCCGGAGCATCGGCTCGCCGCCGCCGATGTTGACGTAGAACACCTGGATGTCGCGCAGTTCGTCGATGACGCGGCGAGCCTCGGCCGTGGAGAGCTCGCGTGGATCGCGCCGGCCCGACGACGACAGGCAGTGGACGCACTGCAGGTTGCAGGCGTAGGTGAGCTCCCAGGTGAGGCAGATGGGCGCGTCAAGCCCCGTCTTCAACTGGTCGACGAGCGACTCAGCGCTCATGCACGACCCCCGACGCGACGAGCGAGGCGAACGCACGCTCGAACGACGGCCACCTCGTCTCGCTGATGCCGGCGGCACGCAGCGCCGACGACAGCGTCTCGTGCCCGGCCAGCGATTGCGCCACCGCGACCATGTCGGGGTGCTTCAGGAAGACGAGGCGCCGCGTGCCGTAGTGGTAGGCCAGCGCGCCGAAGGGCTCGGGGCGCAGGGCGACCTGCGGGTGCAGCCCGAGCGCCCGGTGGAGCAGGCCGGCGGGGGCGATGTCAGTAGACACCGCACATGCCGTCGATGGAGATCTCCTCCACCAGCAGCTCGTTCTCGACCAGCGGCGCGTCCTGCGCCGGATCCTCGTGCTGGGGCGGGGTGACTGCTGCGGCGCCGCCGTCGATCGACTCGTTCTCCATGCGGCGCACACTATCCCCGGCCGGGCGCACCGGCTTCGCATGGACGACGCCCCGCCGGGGCGCAGTAGGGTTCGCCCCGACGAGCGAGGGGGAACTCATGAAGACCAAGGCCGCAATCCTCTGGGAGCGCAACACGCCGTGGAGCGTCGAGGAAGTCGAGCTCGACGCGCCCAAGACCGGCGAGGTGCTGGTGCAGATGCATGCCAGCGGCATGTGCCACAGCGACGAGCATCTCGTCACGGGCGACCTTGCCGGTGCGACGCCGGAGCCACCGCTGATCGGCGGCCACGAGGGTGCCGGCGTGGTGCTCGAGGTGGGCCCCGGCGTGTTCAGCGTGAAGCCGGGCGACCATGTCGTGTTCGGCTTCGTGCCCGCATGCGGTCGCTGCCCGAGCTGTTCGTCGGGCCACAGCAACCTGTGCGACATGGGCGCGCTTACTGCCACCGGCATGCAACTCAGCGACGGCACCTCGCGGCATCACGCCCGCGGCAAGGACATTGCCCTCGGCATCGGCGGCCTCGGCACGTTCGCGCTGCACACCGTCGTCAACGAGGCGAGCTGCATCGTCATCGACAAGGACATCCCGCTCGACCGTGCGTGCCTGCTGGGCTGCGGCGTGGTGACGGGCTGGGGGTCGTCGGTGTACGCAGCCCAGGTCGAGCCGGGCGATACCGTCGCCGTGGTGGGTGTCGGCGGTATCGGCGCCAACGCCGTGCAGGGCGCAAAGCTGGCCGGTGCCCGCGTGGTGGCGGCCATCGACCCGGTCGAGTTCAAGCGCGAGAAGGCGATGGAGTTCGGTGCCACGCACACGCACTCGTCGATCGAGGAGGCGCTCGGCGCCCTCGCCGACACCACGTGGAGCCGCGGTTTCGACAAGGTCATCATGACCTGCGGCGTGGGGAACGGTGACGTGCTCGGCCAGGCGTTCTGGCTCGGCGGCAAGCGCAGCAAGATCGTCGTCACCAACATTCACCCCACCGGCGAGGGCAGCATCGCCATTCCGGCTGTGTTCCTCACCGTCTTCGAGAAGCAGCTCATCGGGTCGCTGTTCGGCTCGGCGAACCCGCGTCGCGACATCCCGAAGCTGCTCGAGCTGTACTCGCAGGGTCAGCTCGACCTCGACGGGCTCGTCACCCGCACGTATTCGCTCGACGACATCAACCAGGGCTATGCCGACATGAACGCGGGCAAGAACATCCGCGGCGTGCTCGTCTACCAGCACTGAACGACGGCGTGAGCAGCTGCGGCTGGATCCACCATGCCTGATGCCGCAGGCGGCGCAGGCGCTGATCTCGTTCGGCGCGTGCTCGAGCGCGTCGTCGGCCGCCATCGCGAGATCGAGCTGCTCGTGGCGGCGCTCGCCGCCGACCGGCACGTGCTCATCGAGGGGCCTCCCGGCACCGGGAAGAGCACCCTGCTGCGTGCGGTGGCGCACGAACTCGGCCTCGGCTTCGAGTTCGTCGAGGGCAACGCCGAGCTCACCCCGGCGCGGCTGGTGGGCCACTTCGACCCGGCACGGGTGCTCGCCGAGGGCTATTCGCCCGACGTCTTCGTCGACGGCCCGCTCGTGACGGCGATGCGCGACGGCGCGCTGCTGTATGTCGAGGAGATCAACCGCGTGCCCGAGGAGACGCTCAACGTGCTCATCACGGTGATGAGCGAGCGCGAACTGCACGTGCCGCGGCTGGGCCGCATTGCTGCCGGGCTCGGGTTCCGGCTCGTGGCAGCCATGAACCCCTTCGATGCGATCGGCACGGCGCGCATCAGCGGTGCCGTATACGACCGTGTCTGCCGCCTTGCCGTCGACTACCAGGACGCCGACGACGAGCAGTCGATCGTCCGCCGCGAGGTTGTTGACGGGGCGTCACTCGATGCGCAGTGGACGGCGGGTGTCGTCGAGGTGGTCCGGCGCACGCGTGCCCATGCCGACGTGCGGATCGGGTCGTCGGTGCGCGGTGCCATCGACACGGCGGCGGTGACACGCTCGCTGGCGGCGATGCGCGGGTATGCCTCGACCGACCTCGGCGTGGGGCTCGATGCGGCACTCGTCGCCCTCAGCGGGAGGCTGCGGCTGCGCGAGGGCTGCATGCGGCGCGCCGAGGACATCGTCGCCGAGATCTGGCGCGAAGTATTCCCGCAGACACCGCCCGATGCATCGGCCGGTGACCAGGGAAAAGCGCCGACCCCGGCCGGGGCGACCAACCCTCGCTGACGCCACCGCGGCTTGTCGACGGGGCCGATGCGGAGGCCGAGCTGACGCGCAGCCAGCGGCGCACCACGTCGCGACGCGAGCTGTCGAGGTCGCCGCGCTTCGAGCAGGTGTCGCCGGAGGTGGGCGAGCTCGACGAGTCGGCGGTCGACGACCTGCTGCGCGACGACCCCGACGAGATGCTGGCGATGCTCGCCGACCTCGTCGGTGCCACCGACCAGCGCCTCCGGGCACTCGCCCGGCGACTGGCCGCCCGGCTGTTCCTCGACCTCGCCCGCACGGGCCGAACTCGGCGGGCGGGCATCGGGCGGCTGGTGACCCAGCCGTACTTGCCCGATGGCGGCGATCTCGACATCGACGCCAGTCTCGAGGCGCTCGCCGAGCGCGGCGCCGGATCAGTCGACGCACGCGGGCTGCGCGTGCGGGAGTGGTCGCGCCCGGCCACGGCACTGTGCCTGCTCGTCGACCGCAGCGGCTCGATGGGCGGTGCACCGCTCGCCGCCGCAGCGCTCGCTGCCGCCGCCGTGGCGAGTCGCTCACCCGACGACTACAGCGTGCTGGCGTTCGGCAAGGACGTGCTCGTGCTGAAGGGGCAGGGTGCCACGAAGCCGGCCGAGTCGGTGGTGACCGACCTGCTGTCGCTGCGCGGCCACGGCACCACCGATGTCGCCGGTGCGCTGCACGGCGCGGCGCTGCAGTTGGCCGCCTCGAGAGCTGGTCGGCGGGTCACGGTGCTGCTGAGCGACTGCCGGGCGACCGTCGACGGCGATGCCGAGGCCGCCGCCGGCATGCTCGACGAACTGGTGGTGGTGGCCCCGGCGGCAGATGCCGATGAGGCGGAGGCCTTCTGCCGGCGAACCGGCGCCAGGCTCACCACGGTGTCGGGGCCGAGCGACGTGGCCGAGGCGCTGGTCAGGGCACTCGAGCGCGCCTGACGCGGCGACGTCTCAGCAGATGATGTCCTCGTTGGGCACGATGTCGCCCTTGACGTTCTCTTCGGGCCCGGTCACCACTGTCGACGAACCGGTGACGGTGTCGGCCGTGGTGCCTTCCGGCGCGGCCCCGCCGATCGGTGCGGTGCCCTGGAAGATGGCGAGGATCGCCTTCATGTTGTCGCTCTTGGTGATGGGGTCGAGCACCGCCTGCCCACCCTGGATCATGTTCGCGCCGTCGATCTGATAGGTGCTGATGCCCGACGGGTCGATGTTCTTCAGCACGCCGGCGAAGGCGAGGATGCTGTCGATGGACAGCAGGTTGGCGTCGCGCACGATGTACTTCTGCAGTGACTCGATGAGTGCCCGGGCGATCGCAGGGTCGTAGACGCCCTTTGCCAGCGCGGCCATCAGGGTGCGGCGGAGGAAGTCCTGCTGGCGCGACACCCGTGCGAGGTCGGCACCGCGGTCCTCGTTGAGCTCACCGTTCTCGTCGACCCACTTCAGGTGCCTCGACCGCACATAGGCGAGCGCCTCGTCGCCGCTGAACGTGTGGCAGCCGGCCGGCACGTCGATGCCGACGTTCCGGTCGATGATCGGGTACTGGAACGGCACCGTGACCCCGCCGACGGCATCGACGATGAGCTTGAACGCACAGAAGTCGACCTGCAGGTAGTGGTCGACCGCGATGCCGAAGTTGTCGTAGATGGTCTGGGCGAGCAGCGACGAGTCACCGGGCTTGGCGACGGTGTTGATGCGGTTGTCGGCCTTGCCCGGGATGTCGACCCACAGGTCGCGGGGGAACGACAGCACGGCGCCGCGGTTGGTACTGGGGTCGACCCGGATCACCATGATGGTGTCGCTGCGGCTGCCGATCGCGTCGCGCGACGGGTCGGCGGCGCCGGCCCATGGCGAGTC
>JBJTRF010000144.1:0-4040 GCA_046076025.1 Ilumatobacteraceae bacterium | reverse complement strand
CCAGCTTCACCTTGGCACCGGTGAGCTTGATGAGGTCGCGGCTCTTGAGCCCGATGTTCTGGGCCTTCAGGTGACACGGGGTGTGATACGTGACGGTCGACGGGATGAAACCGGTGAACTCGGTGTCGAGCGACGTGCTCTCGTCCTTGTGAATGCGCATGAGGTACTCGGCGGCGTCGTAGGTGTGCTCGGCCACGAGCCGCGCGTCGTCGCTGCCGACGTAGTCGACGTAGTCCTTCTTCAGCACGTAGCCGCAGGTGGGCTGCGGCACGACGATGTCGTTGCCCTTGCGCACGCTGGCGGCAAGCGCGGCCACGTTCTTCTCGGCGACCTTCGTGAAGGCATCGATGTCGCCGCTGTGCAGCCACGGCGCCCCGCAGCAGCCGGCCCCGTCGGCGAGCGAGCACTCGATGCCGTTGCGCTCGTAGACCTTCACCAGATCGTGGCCGATCTGCGGCTGCTGGTATTCGACAAGGCAGGTGGGGAACACGGCCACGCGGCCCTGACGCTTGGCGATCCGCACCCGGGGACGCTTGGCGAACCACGTGCTGAAGCGCTGGCGGGCGTACGGGGGAAGCAGCCGCACCGCCGACACGCCGGCAGTTGCCTCGACGAGCCTGCGCACCACCGAGCCCGGCCTGGCGCCGACCACCTTGTTGGCGACGGGCGCGATCGCGCTGGCCGCCGTGCCCATGAGATCGGTGCGGCCCATCACGTTGTCGGTGATCCGCTTGCGGAACGACACCTGCTTGTTCGCGTGGCGCATCGCGTCGGCGCGCAGCATCAGCCGCGGGAAGTCGAGCGCCCACTCGTGGAGCTCGGGGATGTACGGGCAGTTGACGTAGCAGAGCTTGCATTGGAAGCACTCGTCGTTGACCTGGTCCTGCTGGGCAGGCGTCAGACGCCCTGCGTCCTGGTCGTCGTGCTGGTCGATCATCTCGAACAGCGTCGGGAACGAGGTGCAGAACTTGAAGCAGAGGCGACACCCGTGGCAGAGGTCGTAGACGCGGGTGAGTTCCTCGCGGACGTCGGCCTCGTCGAGGTACTTCGGGTGCTTCGGGTCGTACGTGATGGTCATAGGTGCATCCAGTGTCGCGCTCGGAATTGTCGGCGCCGCGATCGGCACGGCGCCACTCGCGGCACGCCGGCGGACGCATCCCCCGCTGTACGGGAAGCGGCCGCCGGCGCAGCGAGGGTGTCGGTCAGAGAGCCTTGAGGCCCTCGGCGAAGCGGCCGGCGTGGCTCTTCTCGGCACGGGCCAGGGTCTCGAACCACTCGGCGATCTCGGCGAAGCCCTCGTCGCGGGCGGTCGCGGCAAAGCCGGGGTACATCTGGGTGTACTCGTAGGTCTCGCCGGCGATGGCCGACTTGAAGTTGTCCTCGGTCTCGCCGATCGGCTCGCCCGTGGCGGGGTCGCCCACCTGGGCCAGGAACTCGAGGTGGCCGTGCGCGTGGCCGGTCTCGCCCTCGGCGACGCTGCGGAACAGGGCGGAGGCGTCGGGGTAGCCCTCGACGTCAGCCTTCTGGGCGAACCACAGGTAGCGGCGGTTGGCCTGGCTTTCGCCGGCGAACGCCTCCTTCAGGTTCTCGTGGGTCTTGGTGCCGTGCAGGCTCATGCGTTGCTCCTTGTGACGGGCGACCGGCGTTGCCGGCCACGTGGAATCCCGGTCCGGTGTCCGACGGGCGCTGTGCGCTCGACGGGTCCTCGCAGGGCTTCGGCGAGGGTACCGACGGCGGCGGCGCTGTCGCCATTCGTGGCGTGCCGTCCATGCGCGGTTGTCTGAATGGCGGCCATAGGCATGGTCGATTGGACTCGGCAGGGCTGCATGCCGGGATCGCGTAGCGTCGCCCGCCGACCTCGACGGCTTCCTAGGATGCGGGCGATGTCGACACCCCATGGCGCCGCAGACCGCGCCGGCCTCCCCTTCCAGCGTGACGCCATGCTCACCCGGCTCGAAGCCGACCAGTTCGACGTCGTCGTCGTCGGCGGCGGCATCACCGGCGCCGGGGTCGCCCTCGATGCCGCCACCCGCGGGCTGCGCGTCGCCCTCGTCGAACGCGGCGACTTCGCGTCGGGCACCTCGTCGAAGAGTTCGAAACTCGTGCACGGTGGCCTTCGCTACCTGCAGCAGGGCGAGGTCGGCCTCGTCTACCAGGCCCTGCACGAGCGCCAGCGCCTCCGCCGCAACGCGCCGCACCTGGTGAAGGTGCTGCCGTTCATGATCCCAGTGCTGACACGCGACGGCGTCGTGTCGCGCAAGATCGCCCGCGCCCTCGGCTCGGCGATGTGGATGTACGACCTCACGGGCGGATGGCGCATCGGCCGCATCCACCGCCGGCTGCGCAAGCAGGCAGCCCTCGCGCACATGCCGACGATGCCCTCCGATCGCCTCGCCTCGGCGTACCTCTACTACGACGCGACGGTCGACGATGCCCGACTCGTGCTCACCGTCGCCCGCACGGCAGCCGACCACGGTGCCGTCGTCGCCAACCGGTGCGCTGCGGTCGACCTGGCGAAAGACGAGCGGGGACGAGTTGCGGCTGTCGTGGTCGAGGCCGACGGTCGGCGGATCACGGTCCGCACATCAGCGGTCGTCAATGCGGCCGGCGTCTGGAGCGACGCCGTGCGGACGCTCGACGAAGGCGTCGATCCCGACTCGATCAGGCCGGCCAAGGGCGTGCACCTCACCGTGCCGTGGGAGAAGGTGCGCAACGACATCGCCGTCGTCATCCCGGTGCCCGGC
Source organism: Ilumatobacteraceae bacterium (assembly GCA_046076025.1). GTDB lineage: Bacteria > Actinomycetota > Acidimicrobiia > Acidimicrobiales > Ilumatobacteraceae > UBA668. The sequence goes on along the minus strand of JBJTRF010000144.1, from coordinate 1,296 downwards.
GACAAGCGCAGTCTCTTCGTCGTGCCGTGGGGCCCGCGTCACGACGGCACGTTCGAGCACACCTACGTCGGCACCACCGACACCGACTACGACGGCCCGGTCGACGATCCGCAGTGCACCGCCGACGACATCGACTACGTGCTGCGGGCGCTCAATGCGAGCGTCACCACCGGGGTGACCGCCGACGACATCACGGGCGTATGGGCGGGCCTTCGCCCGCTGGTGAAGGCTGCGTCGTCCGGGCGCACGGCCGACCTCTCGAGACGCCACAGGGTGACCCCGTCGCCGGCGGGCGTGATCACCGTCACCGGCGGCAAGCTCACCACGTTCCGCGAGATGGCCGAGGACACGGTCGACGCCGTGCTGACCCTGCTCGGCCGCTCGGCACGCTGCCGCACCCGCCGGCTGCCGCTGCGCGGCGCGGAGGGATTCGTCGAGCACGCCGACCGGCACGGCAGCCTGCCCCACCTCGCGCACCGCTACGGCGCCGGCGCCGACGAGGTACGCGCCCTGATCGCCCGCACGCCCTCGCTGGCAGACCAGCTCGTCGACGACCTCCCGTTCTTCGCCGCCGAGGCCGTGTACGCCGTCACCGACGAGATGGCCACCACGCTCGACGACGTGCTCACCCGCCGGATCCCCGCGCGGCTGTTCGAGCGCGGCGAGGCCGAGCGCGCGGCGCAGCGCACTGCCGAGCTCGTCGCACCGCTGCTCGGATGGGATGCCGCCATGACCGAGCGCCAGGTCGCCGACTTCCTCGAGCGCTGCGCCGCCGAACAGCGGGCCGCTGCCCGCGTCGGGTCGGTAGTCGAGCGGTGACCCTGCCGCAGCCGCCGATCGAGCTGACCGGCACTGCGTCGCGTCTCAGCCCGCCGCCTTCGCCTCCTGCCGGACTGGTCGACGCGCTGTCGGCGGCCTGCGCCCTCGAGCGCGACGAATCGGCAGTGGTCGACGCGAGTCGCGACTGGTGGCCGCTGTCGCTGCGATGGGCGCTCGACGGCATGGTGCCGCAACGCGCAGCGGCAGTTGCTCGGCCACAGTCCGCCGCCGAGGTGTCCGAGGTGGTCCGGCTGTGCCACGCCGCGGGCGTGCCCGTCACCGCCGCCGGCGGGCGCAGCAGCGTGGTGGGCGGCGCGTCGCCGGTGCACGGCGGGGTGCTCCTCGACCTCACTGCGATGCAGGGCATTGTCGGCGTCGATGCCGAGTCGGGCATCATCGAGGTGCTGCCGGGCACGTTCGGGCCCGACCTCGAACGCGAACTCCGCGAGCGCCACGGCCTGTCGGTCGGGCACTTCC
>JBJTRF010000143.1:0-3818 GCA_046076025.1 Ilumatobacteraceae bacterium | reverse complement strand
TCCCGAGGGCGAAGCCGCCGCTGAAGCACATGCCCACTGCGCCCACGCCGGGCCCGCCGGCCTCGCCGTGCAGCCAGCGGGCGAGCGCACGCAGCCACGCGATCACCGGCGACGTGGCGCCGGTGGCCCAGTGGGTGAACTCGCGCGAGATGCACACCCTCACCGCCGATGACGCGAGGTACGGGCCGCTCGGTGCCCTGCCCGGAGTGCCGACGAGCGTCGGCATCACCACGGTGAAGCCGCTTGCCACCACCTCCTCGGCGAAGGCGAGTACTGCCGGCGTGATGCCGGGTATCTCGTGCACTACCACGACGCCCGGGCCGCTGCCCTTGCGGTATACGTCGTGGGTGATGCCGGCCGACGTGAACGGCGACCGCGTCCACCCGTCGATCTCGTGCGTGCCCTGTGCTGCCACTGCTGCCTCCCTGTTCGATTCCTACAGCGCCTCGAGCGCGGCCAGCGCCCGTGCGGCTAGGCCCTCGGTGCCCAGCTTGAACGACTCGAGCTCGGTGCTGTCGTAGGCGCCCATCGCCCCGTGCAGGTAGCGGGCGTACACGCCCTCGCTGATGACCGCCAGCCGCCAGCATCCGAATGCCACGTAGTAGGCGATGTCCGAGAGGTCGCGCCCGGTGCGGGCTGCGTAGCGCCCGAGCAGCTCGTCGTAGGCGGGAAAGCCCCCGGCTGGCGTCGGATCGTTGGCGCGCATCGTGGTCGTGTCGCCGGTGAACCAGTACACGCCGAGGTAGCCAACATCGGCAAGCGGGTCGCCGAGCGTGCACAGTTCCCAGTCGAGGATGGCGGCAATGCGGCCAGCGGCGGGGTCGACCAGCACGTTGCCGAATCGGTAGTCGCCGTGGGCGATCGACACGCCCTGCTGCACCGGCATGCGCGCCGCCAGCCGACGCGCCACCTCGTCGACGTCGGGCAGTTCGCGTGTCTTCGAGCGCTCCCACTGCGTGGTCCAGCGCTTCACCTGCCGTTCGACGTAGCCCTCACGCTTGGCCAGGTCGCCCAGGCCCACGGCGTCGATGTCGACATCGTGCAGGTCGGCGAGCACGTCGACCAGGTGCAGGCCCGCGCTGCGGCGCTGCTCGGGTGCCAGCAGCAGTCCCTTCTCGGGGCTGTCGAGCACGACGCCGTCGACGAACGACATCACGTAGAACGGCGCGCCGTTGACCGTGTCGTCGGTGCACAGTCCGACGCATCGCGGCACCGGCACCGCCGACTTGCCCACCGCCGAGATGATGCGATGCTCGCGCGCCATGTCGTGCGCCGTGGCGAGTACGTGGCCGAGCGGCGGACGGCGCAGCACGAGCCGGGTGCCGTCGGCGCAGCGGACCGCGTAGGTGAGATTCGACCGGCCACCGGCGATGACGTCGAACTCGAAGGGGGCGATGGCGCCGGCGACGTTGGCCGCCAGCCACGCGCTGACTCGCTCGTGGTCGATGCCCTGCGCGGTGTCGGTCACGGCCGCGACCGTAGTGGCCGGCGGTGGTGGGTCAGCGAGGCCGTCAGCCGGGCCGGCCGACGCCGACGACCTTGTACCAGCGGACGTCGGTGATGTTCACCACGTCGCCGGTCTGCGGTGCGTGCACCATGCGGCCATTGCCGATGTAAAGGCCGACGTGGCCGATCGGCGAGTAGTAGAAGATCAGGTCGCCCGGCTGCGCCATGCTCTGGGGCACGTGCGCCGTGGCCCGGTACTGGGCGGCACTCTGGTGCGGCAGGTACACGCCCGCCTGGCCCCACGCCCACTTGGTGAGTCCCGAGCAGTCGAATGCCACGCCGGGATCCTCGGCAGCGAAGCGATAGGGCACGCCGAGCTGGCTCAGCGCTGCCTGCACGGCGATGCCGGCCTTGCCCGACACGGGCGGCACGGTGACCGTCGTACCGCCACCGCTGCTGCCGCCGCCGGTGAAGCCGGGGTTGCGGGTGCGGTTGCGGGCCGACGCCCTGGCGCGCTCCTCTTCGGCGGCCGCCAGGCGGGCAGCGCCGAGCGAGGACTTCGCCGACTCGTACTTCGAGAGGTACTGCGCCTCGAGGCCCTCGAACTCGAGGCGCTTGGCATCGAGGAACGAGATGAGGTTGCCGGCCTCGGCCAGCTTGGCGGCGAGGATGTCGCGGGCGTCGGTGAGGTCGTCGAGCAGCTTGGTGCTGTCGTCGACGTTGGCCTCGCCCGAGTCGCTGGCGATGCGGTTGAGGGCGTCGCGCTGCTCGGCTGCGCTGTACGCCTCGGCATCGGAGAACACGGGGCTGAGATCGGTGGAGCCGCCGGACACGAACCGGGCGAGGGCGATGTCCTGCAGCACCGCCTCGGCGCCGCCGAGCTCGGCCGACATGCGGTCGACGTCGGCCTGCGCCTCGAGGATCTCGCCGTCGAGTTCCTCCTTGCGGTCGAGCGCCTCGCCGTACTCCTCGTCGATCTGGCCGAGCTGGTCGCGAAGGCCCTCGAGCTCGGCGAGGGTGGCATCGACCCGGGCCTGCGCCTCGGTGACGCCGTCGGCGTGGGCGAGATGGGTCTGCAGCAGCGAGCCGCCGATGAGGCCGACGGCGAGCACGGTGGCGCGCAGGCTGCCCGGGCGGCGGGCGGCGCTGGCGGCGGATCGGACGGCGGAGGCCATGGCGGGCGAAGCCTAGCAAGTATTACGAATCTGTTGCAGCCCGCCGGAGCACCGGCGGCGACTGCAGGGGCGGGCGCGGCGGCCGCTCCCGCCTGCCGTCACGCGGATTCACCGTCGCTTCCGCCCGCCGTCACTCCCACTCAATGGTGCCGGGGGGCTTCGACGTCACGTCGTACACCACCCGGTTCACCCCGGCGACCTCGTTGATGATCCGGTTCGACATCGTCGCCAGCAGGTCGTACGGCAGCCGGGCCCAGTCGGCCGTCATCGCATCGTCGCTCGTGACGGCCCTGATGATCACCGGGTGCGCATACGTGCGCTCGTCGCCCATCACGCCGACCGAGCGCACGTCGGCGGCCAGCACGGCGAAGCTCTGCCACAGCTCGCGCTCGAGCCCGGCAGCGAGGATCTCCTCGCGCACGATGGCATCGGCGTGCTGCAGGATCGCCACCCGCTCGGGGGTGACCTCGCCGAGGATGCGCACCCCGAGGCCCGGGCCCGGGAACGGCTGGCGCAGCACGATCTCGTCGGGAAGGCCAAGCTCGGTGCCGAGGCGGCGCACCTCGTCCTTGAACAGGTCGCGCAGCGGCTCGACCAACTGCAGTCGCATGTCGTCGGGCAGGCCGCCCACGTTGTGGTGGCTCTTGATCACGGCCGCCGTGCCGTCGCTGCCACCGCTCTCGATGACGTCGGGATACAGGGTGCCCTGCACGAGGAACTCGGCATCGCTGAGACCCCCCGTGTGCTCCTCGAAGATGCGCACGAACAGCTCGCCGATGATCTTGCGCTTCTGCTCGGGCTCGACGACGCCGCGCAGCCGCTCGAAGTAGCGCGCGCCGGCATCGACATGGATGAGCTCGATGCCCATGTTGCGCTTGAAGGTCTCGACCACCTGGTCGCTCTCGCCTCGCCGCATCAGCCCGGTGTCGACGTAGATGCACGTGAGTTGCGGTCCGACCGCTCGGTGCACCAGCGCAGCCGCCACCGCCGAATCGACGCCACCGCTGAGGGCGCAGATCACTCGACCCGCACCCACCTGCTGGCGAACGGCCGCCACCTGTTCGTCGATGATCGACCCCATCGTCCAGGTGGGCGAACAGCCGGCGAGATCGTGGAGGAATCGGCGCAGCACCTCCGTCCCGTGGGGCGAGTGCACCACCTCCGGATGGAACTGCACGCCCCAGATGCGCCGCTCGG
>JBJTRF010000142.1:0-10531 GCA_046076025.1 Ilumatobacteraceae bacterium | reverse complement strand
CCTGCGCCATGCTCAGGGCCGGACGCCGGCACCGAGCGCTGCCACGTCGAGGGTCATGCCCTCGTGCGCAGCCACCACCCGCAGCCCGCGCGCACCGGCATCGGCGGCAACACGGGCAGCGATCGCGTCGAGCTCGTCGTCGGTGCGACCCGGATCGTGGTGGAACAGCACGAGCGTGCTCACGCCGCACTCGAGTGCCACCCACACTGCGTAGTCGATGGTGCAGTGGCCCCACGTCGACTTCGATGCGAACTCGTGCGGCGTGAACTGCGAGTCGTGGATCAGCACGTCGGCGCCCGCGACGAGCTCGCGCACGCCATCGGTGACGGAATGTGATCCATCGTGCGGCTGCTGGTGGTCGCTGAGATAGACGACGCTGCGGCCGTTCCACTCGACGCGGTACCCGAGCGTCGGGCCGATGTGCGGCACGAGTCGCGAGGTCACGGTGGCCGTGCCGACACTGAACGTTTCGTCGCCCGTGTCGTGGAATCCCAGCGAGCCGGGCATGTCGTCGAGAGTGATCGGGAACAGCGGCGGGCGGATGACCTCGCCGAAGATGTCGCCCACCGAGCGGCCGTCGTCCTGCATGGGCGCGTGGATGTCGAGGTGAGAGCCCTCGCGCAGCAGCGGCGTGAAGAACGGGAGGCCCTGGGTGTGGTCCCAGTGCAGGTGGCTCAGCAGGCATGTGCCGCGAAACGAGCCGTCGTGGGCGAGTTCGCGGGCCAGGTAGCGGGCACCGGTGCCGAGGTCGAAGAACAGCGGGTGCTCGCCGGGGATGCGCAGTGACACGCACGAGGTGTTGCCCCCGTAGCGCGCCACGTCGTCGCCGTGGCACGGCGTCGACCCGCGGACCCCATGGAACACCACCTGCATCGCCGCCCCCTCCGAGCGAACGCTACGAGACACCCGGCCACCCGCTCAACAGGTGCGCTGCGTGACGTCCGTCGCAGAGGGCTACGGTTCACCGCGTGGCATGGGCAGCCATCTCCCATGGACAGGTCGAGGCCAACGGCGTCGGATTCCACTATCTCGCCGCCGGCAGCGGGCCCCTTGCCCTGTGCCTGCACGGGTTCCCCGACACTGCGCACAGTTGGCGACACCTGCTGCCCGAGCTCGCCGCAGCCGGCTTCAGGGCAGTGGCACCCTTCCAGCGCGGCTATGCGCCCACGGCCGTGCCGACCGACGGCCGCTACCAGAGCGGCGTGCTGGCCGTCGATGCCAACGCGCTCCACGAGGCCTTCGGCGGCGACAGCGACGCCGTGATCGTCGGCCACGACTGGGGTGCGCCGGCGGCGCATGGCGCGGCGGTGCTCGAGCCCTCGCGGTGGTCGCGCGTCGTCACGATGGCGGTGCCACCCGGCGGATCGCTGGCGATGGCATTCCTCGCCAACCGCCAGCAGCTCAAGCGCAGCTGGTACATGTTCTTCTTCCAGTCGCCGCTCGCCGACCTCGTCGTGCCCGCCGACGATATGGCGTTCATCGACATGCTGTGGGCCGACTGGTCGCCCGGGCACGACGGCGCGGCCGACGCCGCCCGCGTGAAGGACGCGCTCCGCGAGCCGGCGAACCTCGCTGCGGCTCTCGGCTACTACCGGGCCACCCTCGGCAGCGGACCTCGCGACCCGGCGCTCGACGCTGCGCAGGCCGCCACGCAGGCAGTGCCCACGCAGCCCACGCTGTACCTGCACGGACGCGACGACGGCTGCATCGGCGTCGACGTCGCCGAGCACGCCGCTGCGACACTGCCCCCGAATGTTCGCGTCGACATCGTCGACGGTGCCGGCCACTTCCTGCAGGTCGAGCAGCCCGAGGCCGTCAACCGACGGGTCGTCGAGTTCCTCGCATGAGCGCGTCGACGACGGCGAACCGCGTGCCGCTTCCGCACGGCCTCGCCGTCGTGGTGAAGCGCGAGTGCGCCACGTGCGAGATGGTGGTGCCGGTGCTCGAGCGGGTGCAGGCCGACCGGGGGCTCACCGTGTTCACCCAGGACGACCCCGCCTTTCCCGCCACCGTCGAGCGGTCGCACGATGCCGAGCTCGCCGTCAGCTGGCACCACTCGATCGAGACCGTCCCCACCCTGCTGCGCGTCGTCGACGGCGTCGTCACCGAGCGCACCGAGGGCTGGCAGCGCGACGAATGGCGGCGGATCACCGGCATCGACGACCTCGGCAGCGACCTGCCGGCGATGCGACCGGGCTGCGGCTCGCTGTCGGTGGATCCCGGCCGCGTCGATTCGCTGCGCGCCCGGTTCGAGGGCGGCACGCTGCGCAGCCGGCGTATCGAGCTCGCCGATCTCGACGACGACATCGAGGCGATGTTCGCCCGTGGCTTCACCGATGGCCTGCCGGTCGTGCCGCCCACGCCCGAGCGAGTGCTGCGGATGCTCGCCGGCACCTCGCGCGGTCCCGACGAGGTCGTGGCGGTGGTCGCTCCCGACCTCGTGCCGGCCACCGTCGAGAAGATCGCCGTCAACGCCGTCATGGCGGGCTGCCTGCCTGAGTACCTGCCGTGGGTGATCGCCGCCGTCGAGGCCGTGTGCACCGACGACTTCAACATCCACGGCGTCCTCGCCACCACGATGCCGGTCGGCCCGGTGCTCATCTGCAACGGCCCCGGCACGCGGGCGATCGGGATGAACGCCGGCGGCAATGCCCTCGGCCAGGGCACTCGGGCCAACCTCACGATCGGCCGTGCGGTGCAATTGGTGGTGCGCAACGTCGGCGGCGGCCATCCCGGCGGCGTCGACAGGGCCACGCACGGCAACCCCGGCAAGATCTCGTTCTGCTTCGCCGAGCTCGAGGAGGGGTCGCCGTTCTCCACCCTCGCCGAGAGCAGGGGCTTCGACCGGCGCGCCGACACCATCACGGTGTTCGCCGGCGAGGGGCCGCGCCTGATCATCGACCAGAAGGCGCGAACGGCAGAGGCCCTCGCCAGCTCGTTCGCGGCGTGCCTGCGAGCCGCCCACCACCCGAAGCTGATACTCGGCTTCGACGTCATCCTGGTCGTCGGGCCCGAGCACGCACGCGTCTTCGCCGACGACGGCTGGGACCGCGACCGCCTGCTCGCCGAACTGCACGCCCGGCTGCACATCCACGGCAGCGAACTCGTGGCAGGCGCGCACGGCATCGCCGAGGGCATCCCCGAGCATCTCGCCGATCTCACCTTGCCCAAGTTCAGGCCTGACGGCATCCTGCTGGTCCACGCCGGCGGCACCGCCGGGCTGTTCTCGGCCGTCATCGGCGGCTGGGCCAACGGCGACATGGGTTCGCGGCCCGTCACCGTCGAGGTGCGACGATGACACCACCGCACTCGCGCCGCACGAGTCCCCTCACCACAGGGAGCACGCCATGAGCACCGTCAGTCGCTACCTGCTCGACCCCACCGGCGAGCGCACCGCCGCACATCGCGAGCCGCTGCCGCGGCCAGCATCGCTCGATGGCCACACGATCGCGCTGCTCGACATCAGCAAGCCGCGGGGCGACATCTTCCTCAATCGCCTCGAACAGCGTCTCGTCGAGGCCGGAGCCGACGTGCGCCGCTACCGAAAGCCCACGTTCACGAAGCCCGCGCCCGTCGACCTGCGGCACGAGATCGCCTCGCAGTGCACGCTCGTGATCGAGGCCCTCGCCGATTGAGGCAGCTGCACGTCGTGCAGTGTGCACGACATCACCGATCTCGAGCAGCGAGGCCTGCCCGGCGTGTTCGTCGCGTCGGCCGAGTTCGTGCACGCAGCCGACGCACAGGCTGCGTCGCTGGGCTTCCCCGGCATCCATCGCGTCTTCACGCCGCATCCCATCCAGGACCGGACCGACGACGAGATGCGCGAGTACGCCGACGCCGCCTTCGCCGACATCGTGGCGGCGATCACCGCGCCCGGCTGACGGAGCGGCCGGCCTGGCGGCGGGTCAGGGCAGCATCAGCCGGGTGCCGACGCGCCGAACGAGGCCTTCGGCAACGAGCGCGTCGACAAGTCGTGACGCCGTCGGCACGTCGCGTTGCATCACCTGCGCCGTATCGTCGGCGCGTACTGCGCCGTCGCTGAGCCGGCGCATCAGGAGACCCCTCGCCTGGCGGTCGGAGCCCTCGAAGCGGGCCTGCGCCCTGCTGACGCCCGCCGAGCCCTCGGCCGGATCTGGGCCGCTGCCACGCCAGCGACAGCGGGCACGCAGCGGGCACGCCGCGCACGATGGATTCGCCGCCGTGCACACCGTGGCGCCGAGCTCCATCAGGCACTGGTTCCATGCCCATGGCTCGCCGGGCGGCAGCGCGGCGTCGGCCATCGACTGGCAGTCGCGTGCAGTGAGGCGACGGCCGGCATGCCGGGCCAGCACGCGGCCGACGTTGGTGTCGACCACTGCGGCATCGGTCTCGAACGCGAACGCCAGCACGGCGCGGGCCGTGTACTGCCCCACGCCGGGCAGCTCGAGCAGCGCCTCGAGCGTGTCGGGGAAGCGGCCCACGCGGCTGACCTCACCCGCGGCGGCATGGAGCCCCTGTGCGCGTCGCGGGTAGCCGAGGCCCTGCCACAGGCGCAGCACGTCGCCGAGCGGCGTCGCCGCGCACGCCGCGGGCGTGGGAAAGCGCTCCATGAACTCGAGCCACTTCGGCACCACCCGCGACACCTGTGTCTGCTGGGCCATCACCTCGCTGACGAGCACGGCCCACGGGTCTCTCGTTCTGCGCCACGGCAGGTCGCGGAGGCGGGGAAGCCCCCATGCCAGCACCGCATCACTGTCGGGCAGCACGTCCTCGGCGGGCGCGTTGCCGAACAGCGCGTCGCCGGCCGGGGTCGATGCAGCCGAGCCGCCCTCGGCACGCCTACGTGGCGCCATCGCCCTCGCGCTGCGCCGCGTCGGCCGGGGGTGCGGCGCCTGCGCCGCCAGCCGACGGCCGTCGTGACGAGAAGCGCGCTGCAAAGTCGAGCAGCGTCTCGGGGTTGTCCTCGGTCTCGGCGACGAGCTCGCGCAGTCGCTTCAACTGCTCGCGCCGCCTGATGCTCCACGGGCCGACACGGAGCGACGCATACATCAGGCCGCCGAGCAGGATGGGGAACCAGAACTGCGCAAGCCGGTACGAGAACACGCCGAGCGTCGCCGTCGACCTCGACAGCCCGAAGCCGATCAGCGTGGGGATGTAGATGCCCTCGATGATCCCGAGGCCGCCCGGGGTGATCGGCACCACGGCGAACACGTTGGCGAGCCCGAACGACACGATGAGTCCGTCGATGTCGACGGCAGGGCCGAAGGCGAGCAGGAAGACCCACAGCGACGCCGCGTCGAGCAGCCAGTTCAGCGCCGCCCAAGCCGCGACGCGCCCCAGCAGCTGCCGGTCGGCGACGAGGTCCTCGAGCCTGCCGGCAACCTGGCGGATTGCCGCAGTGGAGCGCTGCGGGTCGAAGCGGAACTTGACGGCGACGGCGCGCACGATCCGCTCGGCGCGCCCCTGTCCCTCCATGATCCCGAAGGTGAGGGCGGCGACGATCACCATGATGACGATGCCCAGCACGGCAGCGGTGCCGTACAGCGGGTTCACCCCGCGTACTGGGATCGACACGATGAGGCCGACCCAGAGGATGAGGTTCAGCATCACGGCCGAGACGAGTCCCGACGTCGCGAGCGCGAAGCCCGCGTCAGCCCCCTGCACGCCGCTGAGCGTCAGCAGGCGGTAGCCGAGCGCCGAGCTGGCGGCGCTGCCACCCGGCACGATGCTGCTGAGCGCACGGGTGCTGAGCTGGATGCGGAACAGCCGCCACCTGGTGACCACCGCCCCCGCCTCGCCGAGCGATGCCTTGGTGAGCAGCGAGTAGCAGTACAGGGCCAGCAACTGCAGCACGAGGCCGAGGCCGAGCAGGCCGAGATTCACCTTCCGGAGGTCGGTGATCGCCTGCCGCATGCCCGGAATCAGCGGCAGCACGAAGAACCACACCACGAGCAGCACGCCGACGAACTTCAGCGTGAACCGGAAGTGCCGACGGTGGCGCCGCGGTCGCGGCGGCCCGCCCGTGATCTCGGGCGAGATCTTCGGCAGTTCGCCGGTGGGAAGCCCGGCGGCCTCGTACGGCATGGACCATTGCTAGCCGATGGCACGGGCCCCGGCAGGGTCGTGGCACCGGCTGCCGCCGCCTCAGCGGGCGCCGTCCGCCTGCCCCACCGCTGCCACGACGTCGCGCAGTCGGTCGACCACAGCGTCCCTGTGCTCGGCCGGCACCTTGCCGAGGTGCACCGCTACGAGGCCGCGACCGGGCTCGACCAGGGTGTACTGGCCCTCGTAGCCGTGCGCGGCGACGGCACCGGGCAGGTCGGGCCACAGCCACCAGTGGGCGCCATAGCCGAACCCCGACTCGGGGTCGACGGCTGCCTGCCGACGGGCGTGGTCGACCCACCACTCGGGCAGCACCTGGCGGCCATCAGCAGCGCGGCCCCGACGGCGGTACATCTCGCCGAACCGGGCAAAGTCGCGTGCTGTCGCGTAGACGAAGCTCGATCCGACGAAGGTGCCGGCTCCGTCGAACTTCGGCGTCGCCGACTCCATGCCGAGCGGCCCGAACAGTCGATCGGCCAGCCACGCGCGCATTGCCTCGCCGCGTCCCGCCGCGCCATCGCTGCTCACGCCGGCGTGCCGCGCGACGACGTCGCCGACAATGGCGGCGACGATGTTCGTGGTGCCGCTCGAGTAGTTCCAGTGCGAGCCGGGAGCGTGCGCAAGCGGCAGCGCAGCGGCGTATGCAGCCATGTCGTCGCGGCCGGAGCCGAAGAGCATCTCGATGCAGTGGCTGACGCCGGCATCGACGTAGCCCTCGACGAACTCGAGCCCCGACGACATCGTCAGCAGGTGCTGCAGCGTGATCGACGCCTTCTCGGTGCCGTGCCACTCGGCCACGGGAGCGGGGGCGTCGACATCGAGCTCGCCCTCGGCAACGAGCAGTCCGACGGCCGCGTGCGTGATGCTCTTCGCCATGCTCCACGAGATCAGCGTCGTGCCCGCATCGACCGGCTCGCCCGGCCCGAAGGGCGTGTCGGGCTGGGTGCCGTAGCGCTCGAACACCACCTCGCCGTCGACCTGCACCACGAGCGCAAGGCTCGCGCCGTGCAGGGCATCGGGCGCGAACAGCGAGTCGGCGGCTGCGCCGATCGCATCACGGTCGATCTTGGCGGCGCTGCCCATGTAGGCGACGGTAGCAGCGCGGCGGCAGCCGCTCGCCTGACGTCGCGTGCCGCGCTCGCATGATCGTCAGTGCCCGACGCAGCGCGCGGCGTCGCGTCTCAGCGTGGCGGCGCGACGCGATCCTCGACCCACTTCGGCGACGGCGGGGCGAATGGCGCCAGCGCCGAGTCGATGGCCTCGTCGACGGTCGCAGCACGGCACGCGAGCGCCCGGTGCTCGCCGTGCACGAACCCCAGGTCGGTGGCAAGGTCGACCCAGTCGAGGAAGGGCCGCCAGAAGCCGAGCACGTCGAGCAGAACAACCGGCTTGACCACGAGCCCGAGCTGGTTCCAGGTGAGCATCTCCGCGAACTCGTCGACGGTGCCGAATCCCCCGGGCAGGGCCACCACCGCCGAGGCGATCTCATTCATGCGCGCCTTGCGCTCGTGCATCGACCCGACGACTTCCAGCACCGTCAGGCCGTCGTGCGCCACCTCGGCAGCCCTCAGCTGCTCGGTGATCACGCCGATCACCTCGCCGCCGGCGGCCAGTGCCGCATCGGCAGCGATGCCCATCAGCCCGACGCTGCCGCCGCCGTACACCAGGCCGATGCCGCGCTCGGCAAGACGGGTGCCGAAGTCGGCTGCGGCGGCGGCGAACTCGGGTCGCGTTCCAGCACGAGAGCCGCAGTAGAGGCAGAGGCGACGCGGCGGCACGGCCGGCACAGAGGTCATCGGCGCCAGCGTGGCACACGACGAAGTGCCGAGATCGATTGACCCCCGCCATGCCGCCACGGGTACTCTCGCCGCATGGTCGCCACCCTTCCCGCCCCCGACCTCGCCCAGGCAGAGCACGTCGTCGGGCTCGCCGCGGGCCTCGTCGTCAGCGGCATCCGCCAGATGGTCGCCGCTGGCGGCCCCGACGCCAGCCAGTCGCTCGCCTACGACCTCGCCCACGCCGCAGCGCAGGTCGAGACCGCCCGCGCCATGCTCGAGTACGGCCGCCACGGCGCTGACGAGGCGATGCTCACGTGCGCCTTCGTCGCCGACATGCTGCACGACCTCATCTCGCGCATCATTGGCCGCGAAGACCGCTGGGGCGTCGACATGTCGGGCATCCGCGACGCCGGGCCGTTCCTCGCCGCCTACCGCGACGCCGACACCGTCGCCGCCCTTGCCGAGACGCCCGGGTCGACACATCTCGACGACGAGATGCAGATGGTCGCCGCCACGTTCCGCAGCTTCGCCGAGAAGGTCGTTCGCCAGCACGCCGAGCACGTGCACCGGCACAACGACGACGTCCCCGAGGAGATCATCGCCGGCCTCGCCGAGATGGGCGCCTTCGGGCTGAGCGTGCCCGCCGAGTACGGCGGGTTCAGCGAGGGCGGCGCCAACGAGTACGTCGGCATGGTCGTCGCCACCGAGGAACTGAGCCGAGGGTCGCTGGGCATCGGCGGCTCGCTGATCACCAGGCCCGAGATCCTCACGCGGGCACTGGTGAAGGGCGGCACCGAGCGCCAGAAGGCCGAGTGGCTGCCGCGGCTGGCCACGGCCGAGGTGATGCCCGCCGTCGCCGTCACCGAGCCCGACTTCGGCAGCGACGTCGCCGGCATCAAGGTGACGGCCACGCCCGCCGACGGCCCCGGCGACGCGCCCGGCTACGTCATCAACGGCGTCAAGACCTGGTGCACGTTCGCTGCCCGCGCCGACGTGCTGGCTCTCCTGGCCCGCACCGACCCCGATCGGTCGAAAGCCCACCGCGGCCTCAGCCTGTTCATCGTGCCCAAGCCCCGCGGCGACGCCCACGGCTTCGCCTTCACCCAGGACGGCACCGGCGGGAAGATGGAGGGCCGGCCGATCGACACCATCGGCTACCGCGGCATGCACAGCTACGAGATCGCGCTCGACAACTGGTGGGTGCCCGCCGAGAACCTCATCGGCGAGCACGACGGCCTCGGCAAGGGCTTCATCTTCCAGATGGCAGGGTTCGAGAACGGTCGCCTGCAGACCGCAGCGCGAGCCGTCGGCGTCATGCAGGCCGCGTACGAGGCAGCGCTCGACTACGCCCGCAACCGCACGGTGTTCGGCTCGCCCATCGTCGACTACGAGCTCACCCGCGCCAAGCTCGGCCGCATGGCGGTGCTCACCCAGGCCGGCCGCCAGTTCTCGCTGCACGTCGCCCGGCTGATGGCCGAGGGGCGCGGCACGGCCGAGGCTGCCATGGTGAAGGCCTATGTGTGCAAGGCGGCCGAGTGGGTCACCCGCGAGGCCATGCAGATCCACGGCGGCATGGGCTACGCCGAGGAGTATGCGGTGTCGCGCCTGTTCGTCGACGCCCGCGTGCTGAGCATCTTCGAGGGAGCCGACGAGACCCTCTGCCTGAAGGTCATCGCCCGCCGCCTCGCAGAGGGCTGATACACGCGCCGCTCAGCGGCGGTGCACCGAGACCGCGTAGTCGCCGCCGGCATACGGGGCGCGCTCCCACGTAGCGAAGCGCTCGACACGCGACAGCCCGGCGGCACTGCACCATCGGTCGTAGTCGGCGAGCGTCACCGGGGCCACGGCCGTGGGGCCGATCGCCGCGGCGAGGGTGAAGCCGGCGATGAGGCGCCCTCCGTCGAGGAGATGCGCGGCGCACGACGCCACCGCCGCTGCCCGGTGCCCGCTGTCGGTGAACGGCAGCACGTTGCCCGCCATCACCACGATGTCGAACGACTCGCCGAGGCGCATCGAGGCGAGGTCGGCGTGATGCCATGCCAGGTGCGGTGCGTCGAGCCGCGCGTACGCGAGCAGGTCGTCGTCGAGATCGACCCCGGCCGCAACGATGCCCCGGCGCGAGAGCTCGATGGCCACGCGCCCCATGCCGCATCCCGCGTCGAGCACGCTCGACGGCCGATATGCCTCGACGAGATCGGCCTCGCCGTGGCTCGACCTGCCGGCAGACGACATCCGCTCCCACCTCGTGTGGTAATCGTCGAGGTCGACGCTGCGCCGCCACTGCGCCCACTGCGCGCTGACCTGCGAGCCGGCAGGCGGATCAGCTGCTGACGGCATCGACGAGCTCCCACAGCGAGCGGATACGATCGAAGTCGGCACCGGGATGGTCGTCGTGTGGGTCGAGCAGCACCGGGTGCAGCCCGGCTGCCCGGGCACCGCCGATGTCCATCGTGACCGAGTCGCCCACGTAGGCGATCCGCGAGCGCTCGAACTCGTCGAAGTGCCCGAGCGCGTGGTCGAAGATCCGCGGATCTGGCTTGGCAACGCCCACCACGTGACTGTCGACGATCACCCGCATGTCGACGTGCGGGCCGCCGCCCACCTGGCAGACGCCGCTGGCCATCAGCACTTCCTCGATCTGGCCGGATGCGTTGCTCACCACGCCCATCGGC
>JBJTRF010000141.1:0-7845 GCA_046076025.1 Ilumatobacteraceae bacterium | reverse complement strand
CATTCCGGCGATCACCACCGAGAGGTCCTCCATCCGCTTGCCGATCCACTTCACCGAGTTCCACAGTGCCGCACGCGTGACGACTGCCGTGCCGTGCTGGTCGTCGTGGAACACGGGGATGTCGAGCGATGCCTTGAGGCGCTCCTCGATCTCGAAGCACTCGGGGGCCTTGATGTCCTCGAGATTGATGCCGCCGAACGTCGGCGCGATGCGCTGCACGAGATCGACCACCTCGTCGGCGGTTCGCGCGTTCACGCAGATCGGGAAGCCGTCGACCTGTCCGAACTCCTTGAACAACAGCGCCTTACCCTCCATCACCGGCATCGCTGCCTCGGGGCCGATATCACCGAGACCGAGGACCGCCGTGCCGTTGCTGACGATGGCCACCGAGTTCTTGCGGATCGTGTAGCGATGCGACAACGAGGGATCCTCGGCAATAGCCGTACAGACGCGGGCGACGCCCGGCGTGTACGCCATCGACAGGTCGTCGCGGTCGTTCACCGGGGCGGTCGAGAGCACGTGCACCTTGCCGGCCTCGTGCATGCGGAAGGTGCGGTCCCACCAGTCGACGAGGGTGACGCCCTTCAGGGCCCGCACGGCCTCGACCACCCGCTGCTGGTGCGCTTCGTCGCGGCAGTGCACCACGAGACAGCGGCGCAGCTCGGGGCCGCGCACGTCGAAGCCGTCGAGGGCCCCGATGTTGCCGCCGGCCTCGCCGATGGCGCTGCACAGGCGCCCGAGCGTGCCAGGCACGTTGTCGAGGCGGCAGTCGAGGGTGATCGAGAAGGCAGCGGTGGGGGCCGTCGGCATAGGTCGGGAAGGCTACGGCCGATCGGCTGGCCGAGCCCCATCCAGGCATGGCTCAAGCCGGCCCCCGGCAGCATGAGGCGGACGGCCCCAGCGAGCGACGGCGGGCAGCACCCGAACACTTCGGTCACCCTGATTACCATTCGCGGCAGGAGGCGCGTCCATGCAGTCAACTGTCAGCACCGTCATCGATCTCGAGCGGTACCCGATCGACCAGCCGGGCCCGGCCCGCGATGCCGCCATCGCCGAGGCGCGCGCCGCCATCGACGCGGTCGGCTGCGCAGTGCTGAAGGGCTTCGTGCGCTCCGAGCACCTGCCTGCGATCGTCGCAGAGTGCGATCGCACCTCGCATCACGGGCACCGCAACTTCAACCGCACCAACCCGTACTTCACCACCGACCGCGACGAACTTCCCGAGTCGCACCCGCTGCGCCGCTTCTACGACCGCTCGAATGCATTCGTCCCCGCCGACCACTTCGGCGACGACAGCATCCTGCGCGCCATCTACGAATGGCCGGCCTTCGCCCCGTTCATCCAGGAGGCGCTCGGCGAGGAGCGCTTCTACCGCTATGCCGATCCCCTTGCCGACGTGATCGTCAACCTGGCCGAGGAGGGCAACGGCTTCCCGTGGCACTTCGACACCAACAACTACACCGTCACCCTCGCCATCCAGAACGCCGAGGGCGGCGGCGAGTTCGAGTACAGCCCGTTCCTGCGCACCCCGACCGACGAGAACTACGAGGGTGTCGAGCGCGTGCTCGACGGCGACCAGTCGCTCATCCACACGCTGCGCCTCGAGCCGGGCGACCTGCAGATCTTCAAGGGCCGGTACTCGCTCCACCGGGTGAAGCCGCTCGTGGGCCAGCGGCTGCGCTACGTCGCCATCTTCAGCTACGTCGAGGAGCCGGGGATGGTGGGCAGCCCCGAGCGCACCCGCCAGCTGTACGGCCGCGTGCTGCCCGTCCATCTCGAGCGCGCCGGCCTGCGTGCCGACGCACTCGTCGACTGACACCGCCCACGTGCAGCGTCCCGCCTCGATGAAGGCGGTGGTCACCACCGGCAATGGCGGGTTCGACCGCCTTGAGTGGCGCGACGTGCCCGTGCCCCGGATCGGGCCTGGCGAGGTGCTGCTGCGGGTGCTCGCTGCGGGCGTGAACAACACCGAGATCAACACGCGCCTCGGCTGGTACTCGTCGTCGGTCACCGCAGCGACGAATGCGGCGGCCGAGATCGAGGAGGAGCGGCCCACCCACAAGGCCGACGGCGGATGGAACGAGGCAACGCCGTTTCCGTTCATCCAAGGCACCGACTGCTGTGGGCGAGTCGTCGAGGCGGCACCCGATGTCGATCAGTCGCTGCTCGGCCGCCGGGTGCTGGTGCGGTCGTGCATGCGGCCCCACGGCTTCGGCTCGATGGAGAACATCTGGATGGGCTCCGACTTCGACGGCGCCTTCGCCGAGTACGTGAAGGTGCCGGCCGCCGAAGTGTTCGAGGTGCGCTGCGACTGGACCGACGTCGAGCTCGCCACCATCCCCTGCGCCTACGCCACTGCCGAGAACATGCTGCACCGGTCCGGCGCTGCCGCCGGCGAACACGTACTAGTGGCCGGCGCATCGGGCGGAGTGGGCTCAGCCGCAGTGCAGCTGGCCAAGCGGCGCGGCGCCATGGTGACCGCCATTGCTGCGTCGTCGAAGGCCAAGCAGGTGCTCGCCATCGGTGCCGACCGGGTGATCGACCGCGACGCGGATGCAGTCGCAGCGCTCGGCGAGGAGTCGGTCGACCTCGTCGTCGACAACGTGGCCGGCCCGCACTTCGACTCGATGCTGAAAGTGCTCCGCCGCAGCGGCCGCTACACCACGTCGGGTGCGATCGGCGGGCCGATCGTGTCGCTCGACATGCGCACCCTCTACCTGAAGGACATCACCCTCATCGGCTGCACGGCATGGGACGAGCCGGTGTTCCCCAACCTGGTCGGCTACATCGAGCGCGGCGAGATCCGGCCACTCGTGGCGGCGACCTTCCCGCTCGAGCGAATCGCCGATGCCCAGCGAGAGTTCCTCGAGAAGCGCCACGTCGGCAAGCTCGTGCTCATCCCGCCGCCCGAGCAGTGACGCTGCCGGCCAGCGACGCCACGGCCACGACGTCGCGTTCAGCGGTGATTGGCTGCTGACGACTCGCACCCGGCCGAGCCGCCACCTTGGATACGGGGCATCACCGACCGTGTCACGCCCCTCGGCCACACTGCGGTATGGCATTCGGTCAACCGTCAGGTCCCCCCGCTCCCGCCAAGCTGGTGCAGCACCTGCTGTCGCTGCTGCAGGCGGCCGGGCACCGCGACTTCCGCGACGCACGAGGCCCGATGGGCTTCACCCAGCGTCAGGCGGCCGGCAAGTTCACGCGCGACGAGGCCGAGGCGTTCATCGAGCTGCTCGAGCAGGAAGCCGACACGTCGACAGCCGACGAGCCGCCGGTCGACACCGCCCCCGCCGCGTCAATGCCTACGCCGCGCCCTGCTCCCCCAGCGGCAGCCGGCGCCGGCAGGGCCTCTGCTGGAACGGCAACCTCGCGCGACACGCTGTCGAAGGCCGAGCAGGCGCTCCGCAAGATTCCCAGTTCCATGCTCGCTGCCGAGCTGCAGCGCCGCGGCTGGGTGATCATGGAGCCATAGCCGGCCCGGCACCAGCTGCCCGGCACCATCTGACGAGCGCCGGGCATGGGCCGCTCCGGTCGGCAGTTCCTCGCTACGAACCGATCCCTGCCAGCGCGCGCACAGCGCCCGCCGTCAGCGACCGGGGCCGACGAGGCCAAACGCGAGGTCGGGGTCGCCCGGGGTCCATGTGTTACGGAACTGCGAGCGCTCGCCGAGATCGCGTGCACGCTGCACGAGCTGGCGCCCCAGTTCCAGTTGCGTCGCCTCCCAGTGGCGCAGCGCATCGGGGATGGTGTCATGCGCCTGCAGCGAGGCGATCAGCCGCCAGCCGTCCTCGGCCGCCTTCGCCGTGCCGGCGGCTGCGTGCGGGCGGGCGGAGAACGCCCCGTCACCCAGCAGTGCAACGCGATGCGTCGCCATCCTCGGGGTCTCGATGTCCTGGATGACCTGGATGAATGGTTCGGGGGTGCGCTGCACCACTTCGCACAACACGGGCGCCAGGTACTCGGCGGCCCGCTTCATCTCGTCGACGAACCGCGCCTGCACGGCGCCAGGGTGCAGCGATGCGGCGCGGACGCTGCCGTCGGTGCCGGTCATCAGCTCCTCGAGCTCGGCGCCGGGTGCCACATTGCGGTACCAGACGTAGTTGACGAGCCGCTCTCCGGGTGTCACCGAACCGTCGACGTTGGGAATCGGGTAGACGATGATGTGGCTGGAGGGGATGACGCAGTAGGTGACGGCGTCGGCGAGCAGCTCGAAGGTCTCCGTCGTCAGCTGAGACTCGGCGACGAGGCCGCGCCATCCGACATACCCCGCATACCTGGCGTCGACTGCGCCGAACAGGCGCCGGCGGACCGTCGAGTCGAATCCATCGGCGGCCACGACGAGGTCGGCATGGTCGACGACGCCGTTCGCGAACCGCAACTCGACCGGCCCGTCAGCATCGGCGCTGAGGCCGCACAGCGCATGGCCGAGCAGATGCCGGCCCTCGATGCCGCCGAGCAGGTTCCGATACAGGGTGTTCCACGCCGTGAAGCGGTACGAACTCGGCTGTTCGTGCACGACCGAGCCGTCCGGTGCGAGGTAGCGAAGCACGCTCGACGGACAGCTGATGTCGTCGATGTCGCACCTCAACCGCTCGAGCAGGTAGCGCACGGTCGAGGGGTGCACCACGATGCCGGCACCCCGCCCGTCGAGGGGCACAGCCGACTTCTCGTAGACGACGACGTCCCAGCCGTCGTCGCGGAGCAGGTTCGCGGCCGTCAACCCTCCGAGGGACCCGCCGACGACCGCTGCCCGCCTGCCTTCACCTCGCACGTCTGCCTCCTGGCTCACTCGTCGACGCCCGTCGTTGAGCGGGACGACGCAACGACGGTGCGTAATCTCACCCGTCGCCGACGGTCACGTCCAGTTCGGCAGCGCCGGGGCGCCGTGGCCCATACTTCGCTGGTGCAGCCGATGTCGTTCGAGATGGACCACGCCAGCATCAGCGTCGGTGACGTCGATCAGGCCGTCGCCTTCTACGGCGACCTGATCGGGTTCGAGCGGCTAGAGCGGCCGGACTTCGGGTTCCCCGGGGCATGGTTCCGCGTGGGCGGCCTGGCCGTGCACCTCACCACCGGCGGCGACATGCGCGGTGCCGACGCCCCGCTTCGTCCCAACGACCCTCACTTCGCGGTGGCAGTCACCGGCGACCTCGACGGATTCCTCGACCGACTCCGCGATGCCGGCGTGCAGGTGTTCGAACTCGCCAACTCGCCGGCGGCCCTTCGCCAAACCTTCGTCAAGGACCCGTGGGGTAACGTGATCGAGTTCTGCGTGAACCATCCGCCCCGCTGACTTTCCACCATTGATTTCCACCATCGGGCTCCGCATCACGTCGAGCGATCGAGCAGCGGACGCCCTCTCACCAAGGAGACACATCAGATGACGTTCAGGATTTCGAGTATCGGCACACCCGGCTCCGGGTACGACTTCCAGCAGGGCCAGCCCAAGGAGGGATCGTCGATCGACGATCTCGACGCCGTCTACCAGCAGTTGATCGACGGCCCGATCACCGTCACCCTGGCAACCCAGGCATCAGACCGGGTGCAACTCAATGCCATGTGGTTCGAGGCCAGCCCCGACCGCACCCGAGTGCATATCAACACGGTGAAGGGCCGCGCCAAGGACCGCCAGATGCGCGCCAGCCGCTCAGTAAGCATCAACGCGATCAACCCGGCGAACCCATACCACTGGATAACGCTGTACTGCGACGTCGAGAGCGTGATCGACGAGTCCGACCCCGCACGCGGCCATCTGGCGACCGAGTCGATCGACCGCCTCGCCAAGCTGTACCTCGGCGCCGACGTCTACCCGCTGCGGGTGGAGGGCGAGGAGCGCTCGCTGTTCACGTTGGCTCCCACCAAGATCGTCACCTTCGGCACTCCCTGACCCACCGTTCGTCGTGCCCGAGGTGGGACTCGAACCCACACGTCCTTGCGAACAAGGGATTTTGAGTCCCCCGCGTCTGCCATTCCGCCACTCGGGCGAGCGACTGGGCCACGGCGGGCGACATCCGCCGAAACCGCCCCGAGGTTACCCGTGGGAAAGGACCGTACCCGTGGGTAACCGGACTACCCTTTCCCATTCGTGCTGGCGTTCACCTTCCCCGGGCAAGGCTCACAGCGGCCCGGCATGGGCAGGCCGTGGGTCGACCACGAGAGCTGGGAACTCGTCGACGAGGCCTCGGTCATCGCCGGCCGCGATGTCGGCCGCCTGCTGCTCGACGCCGACGCCGACGAGCTGAAAGACACCCGCAACGCCCAGCTCACCACGTTCGTCAGCAGCCTGATGGTGCTCGACGCCGTCGAGCGCCTCGGCATCGAGCCCAGCTTCTGCGCCGGCCACAGCCTCGGCGAGTACACCGCCCTCACCGCCAGCGGCGCACTCAGCTTCGACGACGGCGTGCGCCTCGTGTGCGAGCGGGCCGATGCCATGCACGATGCCGGGCTGGCAAGCCCGGGCACCATGGCCGCCGTGCTCGGCCTCGACGACGACCAGGTCGAGGTGGCCTGCCGGCGTGCCGACAGCGACGTATGGGTGGCCAACTTCAACGCACCCGGCCAGGTGGTGATCGCCGGCTCGCCCGCCGGCGTCGAGGCCGCCAGCGCCATCGCCAAGGAACTGGGCGGCAAGAAGGTGATGGCCCTGCCGGTGTCGGGCGCCTTCCACACCCAGTACATGGCCGCCGCCCGCGACCGCCTGCGCACGGCCATCGCGGCGGCCAGCCCGCGCGACACCGAGGTGCCGGTGGTGTCGAACGTCGACGCCCTCGCACACGCCAGCGGCGACGAGTGGACCAGCCTGCTGTCGGCCCAGCTCGTCAGCCCGGTGCGCTGGAAGCACTGCCTGCTCACCCTCGCCGAACTGGGCGTCACCGGCTTCGCCGAGCTCGGCCCCGGCGGCGTGCTCACCGGCATGGCCAAGCGCACTGTAGAGGGCGCCCGCACCATCTCGGTCAGCACCCCCGACGAGCTCGACAAGCTGATCGAGTGGGTCGATGCCGGCATCGCCACCGTGCCCCAGCACGAGGGCGAGCACCTCTTCGCCGTCGAGCGCCTCGTCGTCAGCCCGGCCGCAGGCCTATTCACCCCCGTGGCCGGCATCGCCGACGGCACCCGCATCGAGGTCGGCACCGTCCTCGGCCACGTGGGCGATACCGAGGTGCGCTCTCCTTTCGAGGGCATCGTCCAGAGCTACATCGCCGTCGACGGCGAGCGAGTCTCGATGCGCCAGCCGATCGCCTGGCTGCGCACGGCCTGAGCGCGAGAGAACACGGAGGGCACATGCCGAAGATCCCTGCTGGTGCACGCGGCGCCGTCATCACCGGGTGGGGCACCGGCCTTCCCGAGAAGGTCGTCACCAACCACGACCTCGAGAAGACGCTCGACACCTCGCACGACTGGATCGTCGAGCGCAGCGGCATTCACTCGCGCCGTATCGGCGGCTCTACCGCCAGCCTCTCCATCGAGAGCGGCCGCGCCGCGATGCAGATGGCCGGCGTCGAGCCATCGCAGATCGATGCGCTCGTGCTGGCCACCACCACGCCCGACCGCTCGGTGCCCGGCACGTCGGCAACCGTGCAGCACGGCCTCGGCCTCACCTGCGGCGCGTTCGACGTCAACGCTGCGTGCAGCGGGTTCGTCTACGCGCTCGTGCAGGCGCACGGCATGATCGCCCTCGGCGCCAACCGCGTGCTCGTCATCGGCACCGACACGCTGTCGCGCATCACCGACTGGGACGACCGCAACACCGCCATCTTGTTCGCCGACGGTTCGGGTGCCGTGGTGCTCGAAGCCTGCGAGGGCCCGGGACAGCTGCTCGGCTGGGATCTCGACGCCGACGGC
>JBJTRF010000140.1:0-5652 GCA_046076025.1 Ilumatobacteraceae bacterium | reverse complement strand
GCTTCGGCTCGCTCGATCCCGAGGCGCTCGACGATGCCATCGGCGCCCTGTCGATGCTGCAGGCGACGGGCCGGATGGTGGGGGCGATCACCCACGTCGAGGCGATGAAGCAGCAGCTGCACGTGGGGATCGAGGTGCAGCGACTCGCCGACGGCAGGGGCTCGCGCCTGGTGGTGCACCCGTGAGCGCCGGAGACCGAATGGAGGGGGAGGGGCCGTGGGACTGCTGAGCATGGCCTGGGCGTATCGGCGCGGGAAGCGCAAGGCCCAGCGGCGGGCCGAGGCCGAGCGCGACGACGAGCTCGACGAGCTCACCGAGGTGTGCGTCCACTGCGGGCACATGCGGATGCAGCACGACGACCAGGGTCGCTGTCCGACGTACTGAGCGGCGGTGTCCGAGTCGCAGTGCGTCAGGCGGCGACTGGCCGTCAGCCGACGGCGGCGGCGACCCTGCCCTGGTAGTACGCCACGGCCTGCTCGTGGCGAGGCGACAGCGGGCCTGGCGTGTACGAGCCGGCGGCGAAGTTGCGCTGGATGTCGGCGCACACTCCGATGTCCTCGTGCACGACGGCGACGTTGCTGCTGACCGTGCCGGCCCTGAATTCGGCAGCACCGTCGCCGGAATCTTCGAACCAGAAGTCGTAGAGCTGCTCGGTGCGGTCGACGGCGATCGGGTTGATCCGTGACGTGTTGATGCCGCCCTGGAACAGCGAGAGGGTCCAGTTGGGCCACATCCACAGCCACATCCCCTTGTAGAAGAGCCCGGGCCGCGGCGGGGCGGTCATGCGGATGTAGTTGTGGTGCACGGTGGTCTCGAACTTGCGGAAGTCGATGGCGTCGAAGAACGCCGGGTGGATGCCGGGGATGTGGTAGCCCTCGACGAAGTTGTCGGTGTACACCTTCCAGTTGGCGTCGAACTCGACACGGGCAGTGTCGGTGGCGGTGTAGCGCTCGATCGGCTCGTCGGCGAGCTGCTCGGGCAGGCCGCCCAGCTGGTCGAGCAGCGACTCGACCGGATCGAGCGCCACGAACAGCAGGCCGCGCCACTGGTCGACATGGGC
The DNA here is from genome assembly GCA_046076025.1 of Ilumatobacteraceae bacterium. Lineage (GTDB taxonomy): Bacteria > Actinomycetota > Acidimicrobiia > Acidimicrobiales > Ilumatobacteraceae > UBA668. Next base: position 4,592 of record JBJTRF010000140.1, on the reverse strand, counting down.
GGGCTCGAGCGGCCAGTCGTCAAGGCGGAAGTCAGGATCGTCGCCGAAGTGGGGAGCGGCGACGAGCGCGCCGTGGTCGTCGAACACCCAGTGGTGGTACGGGCAGCGCAGCGTGCTGCAGGTGCCGGTGCCGACTGCCAGCAGGGTGGCGCCACGGTGGCGGCACACGTTGCGGAACGCCCGCAGGGTGCCGTCGGCGCCGCGCACGGCGACCACCTTCGTGCCGGCGAGGTCGACCGAGACGTAGGTGCCGGGCTGCTCGACGGCAGCTGCCGGTCCTGCGTAGTTCCACGCCCTGGCGAAGATCGCCGCCCGCTCTCGCTCGAAGAGCGCCGGGTCGACATAGAACCGCGGCTCGAGGTTGCGCATGCGGGCGAGTCTGCTTCGCCGACCGGGGGAGGGCAAGGGTGCTCGGGGAACGGCACCGTTCGGACGCGATCGACGGTCGACCGTCCGCCTGCGTGTCACCCGGTCCGATGCCGGAACGCCGGTAGATCCGGGTCGGGGGGGACTCGTGCCGCCGGCGGGGTTTCCGTACCGTCGACGGTGAGGTGGCCCGGCTGGCGCGGCCCTACCACGCAGCCGGCCGGGCACCTCGCTGAACGAGGAGGCTCCCATGCTCCGTCACCCGCCCACCCACCGTTCCGGCGACGATCCCGACCGCCCTGCCAGTCGGCGACGCGCCCGGCCGATCGCCCTGCTGGCCGCATTGGTGCTGGCCGGCACCGCCGCTGCCGTCGCGTCGGTGTCCCGATCCGACGACGCCGGGGCTGCCCGCACGCCGCGCACCGGCGCCTCGGACATGTTCGTGTTCTCCACCGAACAGGACCTGGGCGACGAGCCCTCGCGGGTCAGTCGGGTGTCGGCCGCCGGCGAGCTGCGCTGGGTGCGGCCGGTTGGCGGTGTCGATGGCACGGTGTTCCTCGGCCTGCACTCGGCCGACCGCAACGTCACCGAGGACGCGCTCTATATACAAGTGTCGACCTACGACCGGCACCTCCTCGATGGCAGGGGCCAGCTGCAGCGCTATGACGCCCGGGGCGAGATGACGTGGGCGGTGGGCATCGAGGGCCTCGGCTCGGACGTGATGGTGAGCGCCGATCCCGTGGGCGGCGGCGCCTGGGTGTCGACCTCGGCGGGCATCACCCGGGTCGACAAGCGGGGCGCCGTGGTGTGGGGTCCGCTCGACTTCGGCCTCGGCTCGTCCGCCGGCCAGTGGGGCGTGGCGGTCGACACCAGCGACGGCTCGGCGTTCGCCACGGCATACGCGGGTGACCGGGTGCTGAAGGTTGAGCCGATCGGCGACGTGCGGTGGCAGATCGAGCTGGATCAACCGGGCGTGCCGATGTTCTCGCCACTCGACCACGGGGCCTACATCGGCACCCACTCGTACTTCCACGACACGGTGAAGTTGTCCCGCACCGGCCGGGTGGAGTGGGTGAAGTACGCGCTGCCGACTCCGTACACCTATGGCCGGGCGGTGAACCCGGTGGACGGCAGCCTGTACATCGTGTCGGGCTGGGCCTCGTACCTGGTGCAGGTGAGCCGCACCGGGCGGACGCTGGCCGACATCTACATCAGTAACGGCTGGGGGCCGATCGGCAACCAGGGCCTCGAGGTGAGCCTCGATGGCCGTTACCTCTACACCGCCAACTCGGCCGAGGAACTGGCTCTCGACGCCAACTCGGTGTCGTGGGATCACCTCACCAGGCGCTGGCGCTTCGAGCCCGGCTGGTACGAGATGACGTCGAACGCCTATGCGCCCTTCTACCGGCCGTTCGTCGGCATGCCACGAGTGCCGTGACCGGCACGCAGCCGGCGTCGACCGGCTCGGTGCTCACCACCTTCGTGTCCTGACCCCTGTCCCGGCAGCATGCGTCCCACGGGGCGCGTGCCGCCGGGGCCGGCGGTGCACGCGGACGGTGCGGCGTGGTGATGTCGGACGGGGCGAGGTCGGGCGGCTCGTCATCGGGCGGTGCGCCTAGCTGTACTCGCTCAGGCGTCGACGAACCTGGCCTTCGGTTCAGGGGCGATCAGGTCGCCTCGAAGGCCGCCGTGCGAAAGCCGTACTCGTCGTCGGCGGCCTCGGGGATCGGATCGCTGTAGAACCCGAGCGGGAAGCCCGTCGCCTCGTCGTACTCGGCGCTGAAGTCCTTCTGGCCGATGCGCTCGCGGATGATGGCGAACAGCGCCTCTGCAGTGCCGGCAATCTGCTCGACGGTCTCAGCCGGCACCGTCGATCCGGCCCATGCGGGATCTCCGACGTCTGGCCCAAGTGTCAGCGACTCGACAGCACCGCCGCTCACCACCACCAGGATCGGGCCGGCGAAGGCGGGCACGCAGAAGCAGTTGTTGACGAGCGTGAACCGGTAGTGGGTGATGCCTACCGACGACCATTGCCGCTCGGCGGCCTCGAGCGCTGCCAGTTGGCCCGCTGCGTCGGGAGCGGTAGTCAGCGTCGTGGTGCCGGCTGATGTTGCGGGAGGCATCGTCGAGCTCGCAGTCGACTCGACCACCGTGCCGGTGCCGGCGGGCCCGGCTGTCTGCAGCGACCCGCAGGCGACCACTGCCCACGATGCCGCTGCGGCGGCGAGCGCACGACGGTGGGCGGGGCGAGGCCTCATGCCGGTCGGACGATACCCCGCGCCGCCTGGCTCCCGCCGCCGGGCATCACGACCGCGCATCTGCCTCCAGGCGCACGACGGTGGCAAGCACCCCGTCGATGGTGAAGTCCTCGATGCAGCCGATCACCCTGCGCTGCGCGGTGCGCTGCAGCGACCGGTCGACGAGCAGCGTCACCACGTTGCCGTCGGCGACGGCGACCACGGCGTGTGGCAGGTCGTCGAGACGTTCGCGGCACACGCCCCACAGCGCAGCGGCGACGTCGGCGGGCGGCCGGTCCTTCTTCGTTCGCACGGCGATCCCCAGCACGGTCTGCCCACCGGTGCCGGTGTCGGGGACGCTCTGGGTGAGACGGCGCACCGACTCGACGCCGATGCCGGCCACGGCCAGCAGCACGGCGGCGAGAAAGGCAGTCGTGTGCCGTCGGCGCGACACTGCCGATGCGGTCAGGGGTGTCCGAGTTGTCAGGGCGTCGGCCGGGTCCGTCCGCCCAGCGGCGAGTGGCATGTGCAGCGGGGCTGAGCGCGCCGTGGCGCGGTCGACCGAGTGGCCGGCCACAACTCCGGCGATCCGCTCGACCAGCCAGGCGACGGCCGAGAGGATCGTCCCCGTGCCGAGCAGCACGGGGACGAACACGCCGACGGTGCCCGAATCGGCACGGAGCCATTCAAAGTGGCGTCGCGCACGCTGTTCGCTGGCTGCCTGCAGGGCGGCGAGCACGCTGCTGTCGAGCGTGTCGACGTCGACCTCGCTCTCGATGCCGCGGTCGCCACCGACGGCCATGCCATTGCCCTCCTCGCTGCCGGACGAGTGCACCACGACGACGCCGGAGCGCGACGACAGGTCACGAAGGCGACTGGCGATCACCGCGGTCGAGACCACCTGCAGCATGGCGATGAACACCGTGGCGGCGACGATGGCGCGGTTCCACTCCCATCGGGCGAGGTACACCACCACGTAGACGCCAGCTGCCGTGAGCACGATGCCACTGGCCACCGTGGCCACGCGGCTGATGATCCTCGTTGTCAGTGCCGGCTCGCCAGAGCTGTTGCCGCGGCTCACGACGGGCGCCCCGCCGCTGGCGCAGGCCGACCATCGACTCGCCTACGTGCAGAGCTGTCATTGTCGAGGATCTCCACCACTCCGGTTCCGCCGTCAACGGAGACCACGGTGCCGGGAGGAAACCGTCGCCGTGCGTCGGGAACCGCCACCACGCATGGCACCCCGTACTCGCGGGCGAGGATGGCGAGGTGCGACAGCACGCTGCCCGACTCGGACACCACTCCCGCCAGCAGTGGCAGCAGTGGTGCCAGCGCGGGATCGAGGAACTCGGTCACGAGCACCGGCCGCCCGTCGACTGCGCGGCGCTCCGAGTCCGACCCGTCGAAGTCCGCGCCATCCGAGTCGCTGGACTGCTCGGCTCGGCCGGTAGATCCCGCCCACTGCTGCAGTCGCACCACGTCGATTGCCGGGCCGCTGCCGTGTCCGCCGCCGGCACCGAGTCACGATCGAGGAACTGCGTGGTCGGATTCCGTCGGGATGACCGCCCCGTCGATGGCCAGCACGAACGACGCCGGCAGCGACCTGGTGTCGTCAGGAGACCGACGCGACTCGAAGTCGACCGGCACCGATCCGCTGCGGTACAGCGCCTCGACCTCGTCGAGGGAAAGTCTGGCGATGGCGGACGCCGCTGGCAGGCTGCCGCGCATCTCTGCGCGATGGCCGAGCTCGCGGGCGGCCCGGCACTGCAGTTCGTGCAGCCATCGCACCCGTAGGCGCAGCGCATCGCGCATCGACAGGTCATCGATCGTCGTGCCCTCCGGCGCCATGTGCGATGCCGCGACAGCGTGGTCGGGCAGTGTCGGCGGCCGTGCGATCGACGGCGGGGCGAGGGCGAGCACCTCGGGTCGCGCTGCGACGAGTTCGTCACTGGGCACCTCATCGCCGCGCGCCTCGTGCAGGGCTCGCAT
>JBJTRF010000139.1:0-4218 GCA_046076025.1 Ilumatobacteraceae bacterium | reverse complement strand
CGACCACGTCGAATGCTGCCGCAGACGCAACTGCGTCGGCGACGAGCAGCGGCTCCTCGACCGTATGCCAGTGCGGCGGCCTCGATGCCCGATGAGCGTCGATGCGCTGCGACATCTCGTCGTCGATCGGCAGTGCCGTGGCAATGACCGCCGTCGACCCGCACAGCGCAGCGGCGCGACGCTCGACGAAGCTGCTCTTGCCACTCCTCGCGCCACCGAGCACGAACGTTGACGGCATCAGCCACCGACCTGCGTCATGACGGGCGGCTGTCTCTGCTGGGCACCACGACGATCGTGCCGTCGGGTTCGCGCAGCACGCGCACGTTGACGCCGTAGAACTCGCCGAGCGTCTCGGGCCGCAGCACCTCCTCGGCGGTGCCCGTCGCAACGACCGACCCTTCGTGCAGCAGCACCAGCCGGTCGGAGAAGATGCCGGCGAGCGTGAGGTCGTGCATCGCCGAGACGACGGTGAGGCCATGCTCGCGTCGCAGACGATCGACCAGTTCGAGTGCCAGCAGCTGGTGGCCGAGGTCGAGCGCGCTCGTCGGCTCGTCGAGCAGCAGCACCGGCGCCTCCTGGGCCAGCGCCCGGGCAATGACGATTCGCTGGCGCTCGCCACCCGACAGCGTGTCGACGTCGCGGCGGGCGAGGTCGCCGAGTTCGAGGCGCTCGATGATGTCGGCCACCATCGCCAGGTCGTGTGCCGACTCGCTGCCGAAGTGGCTGATGAACGGATTGCGCCCGAGCAGCACGTACTCGGCACCGGTCATGCCGAGTGGCAGCACCGGCGCCTGCGGCACGTACGCGACCAACTGAGCCCTGCGCCGCTGCGACCGCACGTCGAGCGGCGAGCCGTCGACGAGGATCCGTCCCCCGTGGCCCGTGACGCCGGCGATGGCCTTCAGCAGGCTTGACTTGCCGGCGCCGTTGGGACCGATCACGCACAGCCACTCGCCCGGCCGGACGATGTCGGTGAAGGCCCGCACCGCAACGCGGCCGCCGTAGTCGACCGAGACCTGCTCGAGTGCCAGCGAAGTCATCGCTGCACCTGCCTGGTGTGGAGGATCAGCAGGAAGAACGGCGCACCGAGGAATGCCGTCACCACGCCGATGGGCGTCTCGGCAGGGCTGTCGAGCACGCGGCCGGGAATGTCGGCCACGATGAGGAACGCCGCGCCGAACAGGAACGACACCGGCAGCACGAGCCGATAGGTCGACCCGACGAGCAGACGAACTGCGTGCGGCACGATGATGCCGACGAAGCCGATCAGCCCGCTCACCGCCACGACGGCAGCAGTGCCGAGCGTCGCAGCAACGACGACGATCAGCCGTACTCGGCCGACATCCACCCCGAGTGCCGCCGCTTCCTCGTCGCCCACGCGCAGCACATCGAGCAGCCGGCGGTGCAGCAGCAGGGCGACGCTCGAGAGCAGCACGTACGGGATGACGAGGCGGACATCTGCCCACGTGGCGCTCGACAGGCGGCCAAGGATCCATGAGTACACCTGGCGGACGACGTCGGAGTTGCGCTGCAGCAAGAATGTCTGCACCGCCGTCGCAAGGCTCGTGACCGCCACGCCAGCGAGCACGAGCGTGGTCGAGCCGCGCTCGCGACCGAGACGTGATCCGACCACGTACGTGGCGAGCACGGCGAGAAGTCCGCCGGCGAACGCAACCAGCGGCAGTGGGTCGACCGGCCAACTGAGCGATCCGGTCCGGTTGACGGTGATCACGATCGTGGCACCGAGGCCGGCACCCGCTGCCACCCCGAGCAGGTACGGGTCAACGAGTGGGTTGCGGAACACGCCCTGGTACGACGCACCCGCCAGCGAGAGGGTGGCGCCAACCAGCGCGGCCAGCACCACCCGCGGCGCCCGGATCTGCCACACGATCGCCCAGTCGCCGTCGTCGAGGCCGCTGTCGACCGATACCAGCGGCAGCCGATCGAGCAGTTCCAGCGGCACCCGCCACCACGCAGGGCCCGCCGGGCCGATCATCACGCCTGCCACGAGCGCGCACGCGACCGCGGCGATGCCGCCGCCGATCCACCAGCGCCAGTGCCTGGCTGCCGGCGTCGCTGCAGTCGAGTCAGCCGTGCTCACGGCCGTCAGAGCGACTTCACCGCATCGGCGAACTGCTCGACAAGCGTGGCGAGCCGCGGGCCCCACCGCGAGGCGACGTCGTCGTCGAGTTCGATCACCCGGCCGTTGACGACGGCGTCGATGCCCTCCCAGCCCGGCCGCGCTGCCACCGTCGCGGCGTTCTGGCCGCAGCACTTGGTGTCGGCAAGGAAGATCAGAGTCGGGTTCTTCTCGATGATCACCTCGGCCGACAGTTGCGGATAGTCGTTGCCCTCCTCGACGCCGTCGGCGATGTTGACGAGCCCGAACTCGGCCAGCAGCGCGCCGACGAAGGTGTTCGACGTCACCGAGTACAGCGTGTCGTCAAGCTCGTAGTAGTAGGTGGTGCCGGGAGGCGCCGTGACACCCTCGATCGCCGCCGTGATGCGCCCTGACAGCGCCGACACTGCCTCCTCGGCCTCGTCGACACGGCCGGTGAGCTCGCCGAGCTCCGTGATCTGCCGGTACGCGTCGTCGAGCGATGCCGCGGCGGCCCCAAGCCAGACGGTGATCGAGGGATCGGCGCTCGAGAGCTGCTCGGAGATGTTGTTCGAGTCGAAGCCCAGCAGCACCACATCTGGCTCGTAGCCGAGGATGGCCTCCGCATTCGGCTCGAACGCCGACAGGTCGGTGGCCTTCTCGGCCGCCTCGGCTGGAAAGGTGCTGAAGCTGTCGACTGCGACGAGCAGGTCGTCGGCGCCGATGAGGTACATCATCTCGGTCGCCGTCGGCGACAGGCTGACGATGCGCAGCTGCTCGGTCTCCGATGACTCGTCGCCTCCGGTGCTGCACGAGGCCAGCACGGCAATCGAGGCAACGAGCGACGCTGCGACGCGCCGCGTGCGGCGGTGGTTGATGGACATGGTTCTTCCTCCGTGGATGTCAGGAGAAAGAAGAGTGGGTCACAGACCCCGGCTCGGCCGGAGGACTCCGCGGACCGCCCTTCCTTCGAGGACTGGTTGCTCGCGCATGGAGCCAGGCGACCGGACTCGTCTGGGGCGGGAGTGCCGCCCAGAACCACCGTTGCGGGACAGTGCCGGGATCTCACCGGACTTCGCTGGTTTCCGTGCACCGCACCCCGAGGAGTGCGGCTTGGAGACCGTAGCAGAGTGCGTCTACTCGATCCGCAATCCCGAGATCGCCCTTGCGATCACCAGCTGCTGGATCTCTGACGTTCCCTCGAAGATGGTGTGGATCTTGGCGTCGCGGTGCCAGCGCTCGACGGGGTACTCGCGGGTGTAGCCGTAGCCGCCGAGGATCTGGATGGCCTCCTCGGTGGCCCACACGGCGACCTCGCTGGCCTTGTACTTGCTCATCGAGCCCTCGCCGTTCTTGAAGCCGCCGTTACGGCCAAGCCATGCGGCGCGCCAGATCAGCAGGCGGGCGGCGTCGATCTCGGTGACCATGTTGGCGAGCTTGAAGGCGATCGCCTGGTTCATGATGATCGGCTTGCCGAACGCCCTGCGCTCCTTGGCATAGTCGAGTGCGTACTCGTACGCGGCCCGGGCGATGCCCAGTGCCTGGGCGCCCACCGTGGGCCGGGTGGCCTCGAACGTGCTCATCGCCGGCTGCTTCTCGCCGGTGGTGCTGCGCTCGCGGGCCCGGGCCAGCTTGGCGTCCAACTTCTCCTTGCCACCGAGCAGGCACCGGCCCGGCACGCGCACGTCGTCGAGGATCACCTCCGCCGTGTGCGACGCGCGAATGCCGTGCTTGGCGTACTTCTGTCCCTGCGACAGGCCCTTGGTGCCGGGCGGGACGATGAAGCTCGCCTGGCCGCGACCCTTCAGTTCGGGATCAACCGCTGCGACCACCACGTGAATGTTGGCAATGCCGCCGTTGGTGATCCATGCCTTGGTGCCGTTCAGTACCCACTCGTCGGCGGCCTCGTCGTAGACCGCGCGGGTGCGCAGGCTGCTGACGTCGCTGCCTGCATCCGGCTCGCTGACGCAGAACGCCCCTAACTGCACGTTCGACGCATCGCCGTAGCACTGCGGCACCCACTCGAAGATCTGCTCGGGCGTTCCGTTGCCGGCGATGCCCGCAGCGGCGAGGCTCGATCCCATGATGGCCATGCCGATGCCGGCGTCGCCCCAGAACAG
>JBJTRF010000138.1:0-3860 GCA_046076025.1 Ilumatobacteraceae bacterium | reverse complement strand
TGCTGCAGTACAGCGAGAGCCTCGAGGCCACCAGCCTCACCACGTCGTCCACGGAGGTGCTCCGCGGCATGGGCTACTGGCTGTTCTACGTGCGCGATCCGTTCGCATTCACGACCACGGCCAGCGAAACCTTCATGACGTCGCCGTGGGTCATTGCCGCAGGCATGGCTCTCCTCTGCCTGTCGCTCGCCGGACTCGCAGTGGTGCGATGGGAGTACCGTCGCCTCGCAGCACTGCTCCTGTTCGCCGGCACCCTCCTTGCCGTTGGCGCGCATCCCATCGACGACCCGGCGCCGATCATGCGTCCGCTTGCCGAGAACTCGCGCAGCACCCTGTCACTCGCCCTGCGCAGCAGCGCCAGGGCAGTTCCGCTGGTGGTTTTCGCCCTCTCGCTCGGCCTCGCCGCCCTGGTCACCGTCGTCAGTCGGCGAATGGCGGCGGGCCGATCCTACGGACGGAGTCGTCGTATCGCCGGGGGGATTCCGATCGCGCTTGCCGTCGTGCTCATCGCAGCGGCCAATCCCGCCCTTGCCGACACGTCCGTGGTCGACCCCGCCCTGGAGCGCGATCAGCAGCCGCCTGCTGCGTGGACGGATGCGGCAGCGTTTCTCGACGCCACCGGCACTGAGGCCCGGGTCCTGCAACTGCCCGGGGCCGAGTTCGGTGCCTTCGACTGGGGGTACACCGTCGATCCTCCCCTGCCGGGCCTCACGTCGAAGCCGCTCATCACCCGCGACCTGCTGCCCCTCGGCAGTGCGGCGCTGCTCGACCTGGCGTACAGCCTCGACGACCGAGCCCAGGCGGGGACGCTCGAGGCATCGTCGGTGGCGCCTGTCGCCCGCGTGCTCGGCGTCGACGTCATCTGGCTGCCCGGCGACCTGTCATTCGAGCGCTTTCGCAATCCATGGCCGGCCACGGTGATGCAACTGCTCGAGGGGGCGCCGGACATCGAGGCCGCCGGTGACTATGGAGCAGCAGGTCCGGCGATGCCGATCGTCCCGATGCTCGACGAGCGCATGTACTCGACATCGTCACCGGAGTCGGTTGCCGTCGCACCCGTCGAGCTGTTCCGAGTACTCAACGCAGTACAGGTGGCGCGCACTGCCACACGTGTGGTCGTCATCGCCGGAAGCGGCGACGGCGTCATCGATGCGGCCGCCGCCGGTCTCATCCACGGCGACGAGGCGCTCGTGTACGCCGGCCACCTCGCCGATGGCTCCATCGTGCCTGTCGGCGACGTGGCGCTGGTGATCATCACCGACTCCAACCGCGATCGCGCACATCACTGGCGCTCGTCGCAGGACGTGACGGGCTTCACCGAGCGGGGAGGCCCGTCGGGCGACCTGCTGGGCGATGACGGCGAAGACCCACCGCTGCCCGTTTTCGAATCGTCTCCGGACCCTGAGCAGCAGACGGTGACACTGCTCGATCGCGGCCTCGACGTGCGCGCCACGGCCTATGGCGAGCCCTTCGCCTACCGGCCCGAGCACCGGCCGGCCATGGCAGTCGACGGATCGGCGACCACGTCGTGGATCGTCGGCGAGCGGGGGGACCCCGTGGGCGAGGCCATTCGCGTCTCATCGACCGATGGGTACCTCTCGCTGGTCCAGCCGCAGGATCCGGCGGCGACGAGGACGATCAGCGCCGTCATCATCACCGAGGACGGGCAGCCGCCGCGCACCGTCGAACTCGGCGCATCCTCGATGCTCCCGCCGGGACAGCGCATCGACCTCGCTGGCCGGGGGCCGGTGACCGTGGAGATCGCTGGCGTGGCGGCACGTCCGGCAGGCTCCGACTCCGGGCCGACGGGCGTCGGATTCGCAGAGCTCGGCGTCCCCGCCGCTGTCGAATGGGTGCGCGTGCCCCGCATGCCCGCTGTCCGCGTTGATGGCGTCCCGGTTGCCGTCGTGCTCACCCGGCTGAGGGTCGATCCACTCAACCGGTGGCGAGAGGACCCCGAGGCACAGCTGCGCAGGATCATCGAGGTGCGCGGCGGAGACTTGGATCTCACCGCGACGCTGCGGCTCAGCGCTCGCGCTGCCGACCGAGTTCTCGCCCAGGTCAGTGGGATCGACGGGGCATCTGCCGATTCGCGAATGCATGGTGATCCTCGCGCCGTCGGCGCCGCTGCCGTCGACGGCCGGCTCGACACGGCATGGACGACGCCGTTTTCCGGCGTCATCGGCTCGTCCGTCACTGCCGACATCATCGCACCCGTGACGACGCTGTCGCTGGTGCAGCGAACTGGCGAGCGCTACTCGACCATCACCGGGCTGTCGATCGCCGACAGGAACGGCATCGTGCAGGTCGAGGTGCCGCCACCCGACGCCGACGGTCGCAGCACGATCGTGCTCCCACGGGAGATGACCGGACGCCGGCTGTCGCTGACCATCGATGCCATCGACGAGCGCCGCACCGTCGACCGCCGGTATGGCGAGCTGGTCGTACTGCCGGCGTCGATCGCCGAGATCGAGTCTCCCTCGCTGAGGGGCGCCACCACGGTGCCACCGGCCGGGGGATGCCGGCGCGACCTGGTCTCCATCGACGGCGTTCCGGTCGGGCTCGAGGTCACGGCAGCCGACCTAGCCGCCCTCGCCGAGGGCGAGGCCGTCGACGTGTCGACCTGCGACGCGCTGGTGCTCGACGACGGCGAGCACCGCGTCGAGTCCGCGCTCGGATCCGACACCGGCATCGACGTCGACCGCGTGATGATGTCGACGGGTCGGCCACGGGATGCCGCGGACGAAGGGAACACGTCGATGCCGGTGCAGGTCACGGGCACACCGACCGCGCGCACGCTCGAGGTGCCCGCCTGTCCGACGGGCTGCTGGCTCGTGTGGGGCGAGGGATACAACCCGGCGTGGACGGCCGCCGCCGATGGCCGCGACCTCGGGACGCCCAGCCCGGTGAGCACCGGCAACGGCTGGTGGATCGGGCCGTCCGACGCGCCGACCACCGTGGAGCTTGACTTTCCCCCGCAGTCGTCTGCGTCTGCGGCGCAGGCCGTGTCCGTCGCTGCCGTCGCGGGCTGTGTCGCCGTCATCATCGTGCCGTTCCTCCGACGCCGGCGACAGGTGTCGGCCGGGAGTCCGACCGTCCGCGCTGTCGATCCGCCGGCGTGGGCGGGTCCCGTGGCCGCGCCCTCGGCGGATCGCCGGCGCGCCGTCGCTGCCGCGCTCGCCCTGCCGGCACTCGCGGGTCTCGTGATCACGCCGCTTGCCGCGCTGGTAGTGGCGCCGGTGGCCATCGTCGTCGCTGTCACTCGACGCGTGCACCTGCTCGGCGCAGCCACGCCACTGCTGGCAGGCCTCGTCGGTGCCTACATGGTGCTCCGCCAGGCGACCGAGGCGATTCCCGCCAATGCTGCGTGGGTCGCTGCCTGGGATCGAGTGCACCGGCCCGGACTCGCGATCGTGCTGCTGCTGGCAGTGGCGGCATGCGCCGACCGGCAGACGAACAGCGGTGCCGACTAGGCGATGGCCCGGCAGTTACGTGCCGTCAGTGTTCGCCGAGCCGGGCCGCCGCCACCCGTAGCGCAGCGACGGCGCCCACTGCGGCGAGGATCACCATGCTCGGCTCGGCCGGGGCGCGGAGGCGATGGGTGCCGTAGAACGCAGCGGCGACGACCACCGCGATGACGATGGGCGCCGCGAGGACTGCCCGGGCGCGACGTCCCGCGGCCGACCGGCCGAGCGTCACCGACCCGTACACGGCGAACGGCACCAACAGCCAGAACATTGCAATGCCTGCTATCGGGCCGATGCGACCGCGCTCCTCCCCCTCGTCCTGCTGTAGCTGGGCATCGATTCCGTAGAAATCGAGCAGTCGCCCCACTCGTGCCGCAACCACCACCGGCAGCC
>JBJTRF010000137.1:0-3541 GCA_046076025.1 Ilumatobacteraceae bacterium | reverse complement strand
CGAGGCTGAGCTGAAGGCGCAGCTCGGCGGCAGCGCGCACTCGCTTGCCGACGATCTCGCCGACGGCGACACCGTGCTGGTCGACGGCCGCCGTGTCGAGCCGGGACAGGTGATCGTGCTGCGGCAGGTCGACGATCCGCTCGCCGCGCGAACGTCGCGCCTTCGGCGTGCTGCGGCGCGCCGTGCAGAGCGCCGCCGCCGCAGCGCATGACCGCTGTCGACGTCGCCGCAGCTGCGGCCGCCGATCTCCGCAGGCGCCTGCACCCGTCGCGCGTGCACACCGACGCCACCGAGCTCGGCCTCTACCGGCGGGACGCCTCGTCGATCGACGGCCGGGCTGCAATCGTGTGCTTTACCACCGACACCGCCGAGGTGCAGGAGTGCGTGCGCGTCGCTGCACGCCACGGCCTCCCATTCGTCGCCCGAGGTGCCGGCACCGGCCTCGCCGGAGGCGCAGTGCCGCTCGACGGGGCGATCGTCATCGTCACCACGAAGATGGACCGCATCGTCTCGGTGGACCCGGTCAACCGTCTGGCATGGGTCGAGCCCGGTGTGCTGAACCTCGACCTCAGCAGGGCGGTGGCCGTGCATGGGCTGCACTTCGCGCCGGATCCGAGCAGCCAGCAGAGCTGCTCGATAGGCGGCAACGTGGCGAACAACTCCGGTGGCCCGCACTGCCTCTCGGACGGCGTCACCACCAGCCACGTGCTGGCAGCCGAGGTCGTGCTGAGCGACGGCAGCGTCGCCATGCTGGGCGGCGAGGAGCCCGAACCTCCTGGACTCGACCTGCGCGGCGCCTTCGTCGGCGGTGAGGGGATGCTCGGCATCGCCACGCGTCTGTGCGTGCGGCTGACACAGAGCCCGCCCGCCGTGCGCACGATGCTCATGGACTTCGAGTCGGTCGACGACGGGGCACGAACCGTCAGCGCTGTCATCGCCGCCGGCATGGTGCCGGCAGCGCTCGAGATGATGGACCGGCTGTGCCTCGAGGCGGTCGAGGCGTACATCGGCGCAGGCCTGCCCACCGATGCCGCCGCAGTGCTGCTGGTCGAGGTGAGCGGTCTTCCCCACGCGGTCGCAGCCGACACGGCGCGCATCATCGACATCGGCAGGGCACACGGCGCGCGGACGGTGCGCGTGGCGCAGGACGAGGCCGAGCGCCAGCTGCTCTGGAAGGGCCGCAAGACAGCGTTCGGCGCAGTCGCGCGGATCAAGCCGAACTACTACCTCCACGACACCGTGGTGCCGCGTCGAGTCCTGTCCGAGGTGCTGCGTCGTGTCTACGAGATCAGCGCGCGCTATCAGCTGCTGGTGCTGAACGTCTTCCACGCAGGCGACGGCAACCTGCACCCGCTGCTCGTGTTCGACAAGGGCGAGCCCGGCGTGATGGACCGCGTGCATGCAGCCGGCGACGAGATCGTCCGCGTCTCGGTGGAACTGGGCGGTGTGCTCAGCGGCGAGCACGGCATCGGGCTCGAGAAGCGCGACCTCATGCCGCTGATGTTCGGCCCTGACGACCTCGCTGCGCAGGAGGCGCTTCGCGCTGCCTTCGACCCCGACCGTCGCGCCAACCCGTGGAAGGTGCTGCCGTCGCCGGCGGCGTGCGGCGACGTGCAGCACGTGCCGGACGGGGCGTGGGTGTGAGCGACCTGGCGGCGTTCGCTGCCGCGGTGGGCGCCGAGGGGCCGGTGACGATCGCCGGTCGGTCGACACGCGGCGGCGCCGTGCCTGGCGTGCGTGCGGTCGCGGCGCCGATCGGCATCGAGTGGGTGCAGGCCGACGAGATGACGGCGTGCTGCGGTGCCGGGACGCCGGTCGACGACCTGTCGGCGGCACTGGCCGAACACGGTCAGGGAGTGGCGCTGCCGGCTGGCGGCACGGTGGGCGGCGCGCTGGCCGTGGGACAGTCCGACGTGCGCCGGCTCGGATGGGGACCGGTCCGCGACACGCTGCTGCAGGCGAGGTACGTGTCGGCGGCTGGCGCAGTGGTGCGCGCCGGCGGGCCGACCGTGAAGAACGTCAGCGGATTCGACCTGTGCCGTCTCCTTGTCGGGTCGCGCGGGTCGCTGGGCTTCATCGGCGAGGTCATCGTGCGCACCCGTCCGCTGCCGGCCATGTCGCAGTGGTATCGGCTCGACGGCGTCGATGCTGCCGGTATCGCCTCGCTATTCGCCTCGTTGTACCGGCCGTCGAGCGTCCTGTGGGACGGTGCCACCGCGTGGGTGCTGCTCGAGGGGCACTGCGATGATGTTGCCGAGCAGGCGGCCCGCAACCGGCTCGAGCCATGTGCCGGCAGTCCGCCGCTGCCGACGGGCAGTCGCCGATCGGTGCCCCCGTCGGCACTTGCCGCGCTCTCGGGCACGTTCGTCGCCGAGATGGGCGTGGGCATCGTCCACCATGCCGAGCCCTGGACCCATCCCGGTCGGGACGAGCGAGCGGCACGCGTTGCGGATGACCTGAAGCGGCGATTCGACCCGTCGGGCCGGCTCAACCCCGGCGTGATGCCATGAGCGCGTCGGCAGGCGCGGCACGCGAGCGCGAGTCGCTGCTCGCCGAGCGCCTGTGCGCAGAGCACCGACTCGGGACGCCGCGTCTGGTGCGCCGGGGGTCGACGGCCGTGTTCGAGGCCGGCGACGCGGTGGTGAAGGTCGGCACGCTGGGCGCGTGGGCGTCGTCGAGCGCCGCCCTCGCCCGCCTGCTCGGGGTGAATGGCATCAGGGTCCCTGCGGTCGTGGCAGCTGTCGACGATCCCGATTCGGGACTCTCTGCCGTGGCGCTCGAGCGCGTCGAGGCATCGGGACCTGTCGACTGGTCGGCGGTCGGCGACCTCGTGGCGCGCACGCATCGTCTTGGCATCGACCGATTCGCCGGGGTGTGTCGCCTGCCGGCATGCGGTGAGTTCAGCCACTGGCACTTCCGCGAGATGCTCGGCGGCGTGGTCGACCTGCTCGACGACGGGGAACGGGAGGCGCTCTCGGCAGCGGTCGAGTCGGTCGCCGAGTGGGCCGATCAGGCCGCCGCGGCGCCGCAGGTGGTGTGCCACGGCGACGTGCATCCGGGCAATGTCATTGCCTCGGTCGGCGTGATGTGGCTCGTCGACTGGGACATGATCTGCACGGCGCCCGCCGCCTGGGACCATGCCGCCCTGCTCACCTGGGAGCAGCGGTGGGGCGGTGACCGTGGCATGTACGCCGCGTTCGCCGAGGGATACGGCGCCGACCTTGATGGCGATGATCTGGCTGGCACGCTGGCCCGTGGACGATTGCTTGCCGCCACCCTGATGCGAGTGCGTGCCGGACGCACCGACGCGATGGCCGCCGAGGAGGCACGTCGCCGCCTTCGGTACTGGCTGGGCGATCCCGACGCACCGCCCTGGCGGGCGATGTGACACGGCGGGCTAGGTGACACGGCGGGCTAGGTGACACGGCGGGCTAGGTGACACGGCGGGCTAGGTGACACGGCGGGCTAGGTGACACGGCGGGCTAGGTGACACGGCGGACGAGGTGGTGCGCCGAGTCGGCGAGCCGCGAGGTCGCCTACG
>JBJTRF010000136.1:0-9980 GCA_046076025.1 Ilumatobacteraceae bacterium | reverse complement strand
GCTGATGCCGTCGAGCACCGCGTGCTCGGCCCCCGGATAGCGGAACCCGGCCCCGTCGAACTCGAGCGACACCCGACCCGGCGTCGGCGCGATCACCTCGGCCGCCCGGCCGATCGAGCTCGCGGTGTCGAGCACCTCCATGATGCGCCCACTGCTCACCGACGCACGCGGCACCATCGCCGCCATGTAGGTGGCCATCATCACCGACATCAGGATCTGGGTGAGATAGGTGAGGAACGCAATGAGCGCGCCCACCTGCAGGTCGCCGTCGCCCACCCGTCGACCGCCGAACCAGATCACGGCCACGCTGCTGCAGTTGACGATCAGCGTGGCCGTCGGCAGCATCGCCCCCATCAGCCGCCCGCCGCGCAGGGCGGTGACGCGGATCCCCTCGTTGCCGTGCTCGAACCGGGCCGTCTCGGTGTCCTCGCGCACGAAGGCGCGCACGACGCGCAGCCCGGTGATCTGCTCGCGCACCACACGGTTCAGCTCGTCGATGCGGTCCTGCATCACGCGGAACGTGGGCACCATTCGGCGGATGATGCTGCCGACGCTGAGCATCAGCAGCGGGATGCCCACGGCGAGGATCCACGTGAGCTGCACGTCCTCGCGCATCGCCATAAGGATCCCGCCGACGGCGGTGAACGGGGCGGCGATCAGCATGGTGCACGTCATGTAGACGAGGGTCTGCACCTGCTGGACGTCGTTGGTCACCCGGGTGATGAGGCTTGGCGCGCCCAGCTCGGTGACCTCGCGTGCCGAGAAGTCGGTCACCTTCCGGAACAGCGACGAGCGCACATCGCGCCCGAAGCCCATCGCGGCGAGCGAGCCGTATCGCACGGCCGAGACGGCGAACACGATCTGCACGGCGCTGACCGCCAGCATGATTCCGCCGTGGCGCCAGATGTAGCCGGTGTCGCCGGTGCGCACGCCCTGGTCGATGATGTCGGCGTTCAGGCTCGGCAGGTACAGCGATGCGGCGGCCTGCACCGCCTGCAGCACCAGCACGGCGGTGAGCCATCCCCGGTACCGCCCGAGAAACCGACGCAGCAGCGCGATCAGCATGGTCTCACCGTGCCAGCGCTAACAGTGCCAGCGCCCGCAGTGCCAGCGCCCGCAGTGCCAGCGCCCACAGTGCCAGCGCGGAATGCGCCCGCAGTGCCCGACGCGCTGTGTCTGCATGTCGTGGCGAACATCACGCTGCATTGTTGCCGTCGGCAACCTCTCGGCACGAACCGGCTGCGCACGGGGCGGTGGTGCAGCGGCCACGGCTAGCGTCAGGCGCTGATGAGCTCCCGTCCGGATGATGGCGACGTACCCGCCATCGAACACCTCGAGGCGTCCGGGATGGATCACGCGCCGCAGCCCGACGCGGTCATCGTCGGGGCGGGTCTGGCCGGGCTCAGCGCAGCGCGGGTGATCGCCGACGCGGGGCGCAGGGTGATGGTGCTCGAGGCATCCGACGGCGTCGGCGGCCGGGTGCGCACCGACATCGTCGACGGTTTCCATCTCGATCGTGGCTTCCAGGTGCTGCTCACCGCCTATCCCGAGGTGGCCCGTCAGCTCGACACCGACGCGCTCGACCTGTATCGCTTCGATCCCGGTGCCGTCGTGTACACCGGCGGCACCTACCCACGCGCCCGCTTCGACGTGCTGGCCGATCCGCTGCGCCTGCCCACCCGGGCGCTCGGCGGCGCGCTGGCGAAGGTGGGCTCGATCGCCGACAAGCTGCGCCTTGCCCTGATGCTGCAGCGCCTGCGACGCGCCGATCCCGTGGCCCTGCTGCGCGCCCCGGACCGCACGACGCTCGAGTCGCTGCGCGCCCAGGGATTCTCGGCGGCGATGATCGACCGGTTCTTCCGTCCGCTGCTCGGCGGCATCCAACTCGATCCGTCGCTCGGCGGCAGCGCGCGCATGAGCGACACGGTGCTGCGCTGTCTCGCCGTCGGGCACTCCGTCGTGCCCAATCGCGGCATGCAGCAGATTCCCGAGCAGATGGCTGCCGCCCTACCGGCTGGCACGGTGCGCCTGCACTCGCCCGTGGCGCGCGTGGCACCCGGCGAGGTGCACCTCGCCGATGGCGATGTCGTGCGCGCCCGCTCGGTGATCGTGGCCACCGACGGCCCGACGGCAGCGCGACTGCTCGGCGAGCAGCCCGCCGCCGTGCGCGATCCCGGCGATCGCTCGGTGCGGGCCGTGTGGTTCGAGGCGCCCACGTCGCCGGTGAGCCATCGCTTCATCGTGCTCGACGGCACCTCGAGCGGCCCGGCGCTGAACGTCGTGCCGATCAGCAACGTCGCACCCGGGTATGCGGGCGACACCGGCAAGGCGCTCATCGTGGCCGCCTGCCCCATCGGCCTCACGCGCGCCGACGGCACCCTGCTGTCGACGAGGTGCCCGACGACTGGCAACTCGAGAAGCAGGTACGCGACCAGCTGCTGACATGGTGGGGACCACAGGTCGACCGCTGGCGCGTGCTGCGCGTCGACACCATCGCCCACGGGCAGCCCGACTCGCGGCCGCCGTTCCGGCCGAGGCGCGCCGTCTCGCTGGGCGACGGACTGTTCGTCTGCGGCGATCACCGCGACACGCCCTCGATCCAGGGCGCGATGCACAGCGGCCGACGCACCGGCGACGCAGTGCTCGCTGCCACCTGAGCGGCGTGGCTCGTCGACGACTCAGAATATGCCGCGGCCGCGGACGTGGTCTCAACGTGTTGCGTGACGATCACGCTGCTGGGGCACTGGTCACAGGGTGACGCAGAACTCGTTGCCCTCGGGATCGGTGAGCGTCACCCAGCGGGCCGGGCCCTCACTGCCCTCCCACATGCGCGTCGCGCCGAGCTGGATGGCGCGGGCCACCACGTCGGGTGCCTCGTGGCGCGGGGGATTGAGGTCGAGGTGCACTCGGTTGACGTCCACCTTCGGCGGCAGTCCGTCGGGCACCTGGAACAGCAGTCGGGGTCCGTGGCCGTCGGGATCGATGCAAGCCGCCGCCGCCCGCCACGTGAGCATGCCGTCGACTTCGGCGACGTCGTCCCACGAGGCCGCGCCGGCGGCCACCATGCGTCGCACCAGGTCGGGATCATCGTCGATCTCGTAGCCGAGCAGGCTGGCCCAGAACCGGCACAGCGAATGCGGGTCGGCGCTGTTGACGACCACCTGAAAGCGCACGCCACGACCGTACCGAGGCGATCCCGACCGCTCGAGATGCCAATGACTGCACTCGAGGTGACCTTCGGCCAACGGTGAGTTACCGGTAGATACCTGCAGTGACGGGCCGGCAACCAGGTGGTCGACGCGAGGGGCCGGTCGACGTGCGGTGATGGCCGGGGTGCGAGGCCGGTCGACACGCCGTGATGGGTGCCCGGGTGACGTCCGGCGTCGGGCGGCGACGACTCGCTGCATCGTCCTCCCGACCACAACGCGGCGCAACGCGATGGCCCCGGTGGCGGTTTACGTGAACCGCCACCGGCGCGGGCGGAGGTGGGGCCGGCACCATTCGCCTGTCCATGGCCGGGCGGGCCATTGAAAGGGTTCGTCTGCCCTGCTGAGGAGGCTGCCGCCTGCCGATAGCGTTTCGGCGCGATGTGACGACGGCTGGCGGTTGCCCGACTCACCTCACGAGGCCCGTACGCCCATGACCATCGACCCCGACGCTCCCGATACCCCCGACGCTCCCGACGCCTCCGTCGTCGACGACGTCGCCGGCACGCCAGCGCGTCGAGACATGCCGGCTGCATCGTCCTCGTCATCGTCGTCGACCGGGTCGCCCAGCGCAGCGGGTTCAGCCGGGTCGTCGCGCTCGGGGGCGTCGGCCTCGGGGTCGTCGGGTGACGACACGTCGGGTGGGCTCGAGCGTCCGGCCGGCCCGCTCACGATCCGCGTCAGCACCTCGCCGCGTCCGGTCGAGTCGGCGTCGCGCACCGAGATGCCGCTCGCCCCGAAGGACCCGCCGAAGAAGCTCAAGCGCGGCGACACCGGCTATCGGCGTGCCAAGAAGGTGAAGCCCATCGTCGCCGCCAAGGGGAGCGACGAGGAGTTGCGTCCCCGCTCGAAGGCGATGTTCGTGCTGGTGGCGCTGCTGCTGGCGTCGGCGGGATTCGCGCTCTACATCAACAACAACGAGGCACCCGTCGCCGAGGAGTCGATGGTGCAGGCGCTCGACGGCTCGAACTTCCGGGCCACCGACTCGTTCGGCATCGTGCTGCCCGAGGGCAGTGCGCTGACGGTGACCTT
Organism: Ilumatobacteraceae bacterium; assembly: GCA_046076025.1. Lineage (GTDB taxonomy): Bacteria > Actinomycetota > Acidimicrobiia > Acidimicrobiales > Ilumatobacteraceae > UBA668. The sequence continues at coordinate 5,742 of JBJTRF010000136.1, read as the reverse complement.
CAATGCGGCCCTCGACGGCAACGGCGCGCTCGGCGTGAGCGGCGGCTGCAACCAGATCAGCGGGGGCTTCCTCATCGTCGGCGGCTTCGCCGACACCGGTTCGTTCGGCGGCACGCTCGAGTCGACTGATGGCTGGATGCAGACCGAGATGGCCTGCGACCAACCGCTGATGAACCTCGATGCGGCCGTCGTCGACATGCTCAACAACCTGCCGCGTCTCACCCTCGTGGGTACGACGCTGACGATGACGATCAGCGACCCAGCCGTCGGGCTGCGCTCGATCACGTTCGCCCAGGTGACCTGACGGGTTCGCGACACGCGGTCAGGGCAACGACCGCGCGTCGTGACGGTGATGTCGTGACGGTGACGGTGATCTCGTGACGGTGACGGTGATCTCGTGACGTGACGGCGAGGTGTCGTCAGGGCGTGGTCTGGGCGATGAACCGGCAGATCACGTCGGCCAACTGCGGCCCGCAGTCCTCCTGCACGAAGTGGCCTCCACCCTCGATCGTGGTGTGCGCCTGACCGGCGCATCCCGGCACGGTGCGCAGGAACACGCGATCCCCGCCGCGCGTCACCGGGTCGCCATCGCTGAACGCGCACAGCACCGGCCGGTCGAACTGCGCCAGCACGTCCCATGCCGCCACCTGGTCGGCATGCGCCGGGTCCTCCACCGAGGTGGGCACCAGCGACGGCAGCATCCGCGGGCCGGCAGTGAACGAGTCGTCGGGAAACGGGGCGTCGTATGCGGCGATCTCGGCGGGCGACAGGCTGCGCGCCGTGCCGCCGTTGACGATGGCACCGATGGGGAACACGGGCGAGGTCTGCGAGAACTGCTGCCACTTCAGGAATGCCTCGGTGGGCGATCCCTCGCCCGTGGGCATGCCGGTGTTCGACACGACGAGCCGGCTGAATCGGCCGGGATCGGCGGCGACGAGGCGTAGGCCGATGAGCCCGCCCCAGTCCTGCCCGAAGAACGTGATGCCGCGCAGGTCGAGCCGGTTGAACAGGGCGGCGCGCATCCAGGCCACGTGCCGTGCGTAGGTGTGCACCTCGCGTTCGGCCGGCTTGTCGCTGCGGCCGAAGCCGACGAGGTCGGGTACGACGACGCGGTGGCCGGCATCGACGAGGGCCGGGATCATCGAGCGGTAGAGGAAGCACCAGCTCGGCTCGCCGTGCATCAGCAGCACCGGCGCGGCATCGCGTGGCCCCTCGTCGAGGTAGTGCACCCGCAGCATGTTGCCGTCGCCACCCGCCGCTAGCGGGTCGACGGGCACCTCGACGTAGTGCGGCGAGTAGGGGAAGTCGGGCAGGCCGTCGAATCGCTCGTCGGGTGTTCGCAGTATGCGCATGCGTGGTCCTCTCGGTTCGGTGGCCCGCCGACCGGGCCGGTGGCGGCTCAGGCGGGGAGTCGAAGCAGGGCGTCGATCGAGGAGGTGATGGTGGCGCGGGCGGCGCGGGTAGTGAGGCCGTGGTCGACGCGCAGGATGTGCCAGTTCTCGAACGCGCACAGCAGGTGCACCGCGGTGATGGCCGCCTCGGCCGCCTTCGCCCCGACGGCGTCGCGCAGCGCGGCGGCCTCGGGGGCGAACAGGGTGCGCACCTGCTGGCGGAACAGCAGGCGGCTGGCGGCGATGTTCTCGGCGAGCGCCGGCTGGAACGGGGCGCGCACGCGAGATGCGAGGAGCACGTTGGCGTGCGACTCCCAGAGTCGCTCGCGCTCGTCGAGCAGGGCGCGGATCTTCGTCGCCGTGGGATCGCCGGGTGCTGCGGCGATGGGGATGAGCGGTGCGACGTCGGCGAGTGCCTTGTCGAGCGCTGCCCGTGCCAGGTCGTCGACATCGTCGAAGTAGCGGAACACCGAGCGTGCCGACACGCCTGATCGCTCGGCGATCTCGTCGGCCGAGGGGTCGAGGTTGCCCTCGTGATAGAGGCTGAGCAGTGCGGCGACCACCGAGTCGCGGTTCCGGGCGCGCCGCTGGTGACGACCGTCGGACTCGGCCTCGCCAATGGGGCCCGACGCGGCTCGCGCCGACGCGGCGACCCGGGGAGCGGCGAACGACCGGCGCGTTCTGTCGGCCATGCGGCCACGGTAGCAGAGCCCGAAAACTGTTGACAGAGGCTGTGCCAGTAGTTTCAAATGACGGCATGTCCCACGACAGCGGTCCCGTTGCCCTGGTGGCCGATGCCGGGTTCTATGTCGGCCCGCCGCTCGCCCTGCTGCTGGCCGGCCGCGGCTTTCGGCTCGTCGTCGGCGATCCCGATCCCGACACCGTCGCCGCGCTCGACGCACGCGGCACCGAGTACGAGGTGGTCACCGGCGTCCGCAATCTCGCCACGCCCGAGTCGGCACCGCGCCTCGTGCAGGCTGCGCTCGACCGGTTCGGCCGGCTCGACTCGGCCGTCGCCTTCTCGGGCCGGGTGATCACCGGCCGCTTCCTGCAGTCGAGCGCCGACGACCTGGCCAAGGCGTACGACGGCTGCGTGGTGGCGCCGTACCGCTTCCTGCAGGCGGTCCTGCCGCCGATGATCGAGGCGGGCATCGGCCAGGTGCTCGTCATCACCAGTGCCAGCGGCGCCCGGCCCACACCCGGTGCGCCGCTGTATTCCGCCATGCGTGCCGGCGCCAACCACCTGGTGCGCAACGTGGCCGACGAGGTCGCCCGCCACCGCGTGCAGGTGAATGCCGTCGGCACCAACTTCATGGACTTCCCCGAGTTCCGGCGGGCCACCGGCGCCGACGATCCCGAGATCCGCCGCCGCATCGAGGCCCAGGTGCCCCTCGGCCGACTCGGCACCGTCGACGAGTTCGCCCACTTCTGCGCGCCCTACCTCGACGGCACCAGCCGGTTCACCACCGGGCAGTTCGTGTCGTTCGCCGGCGGCTGGTCGTGAGCGCCGACCGCCCGGGCGCCGCGCCGCGCCGTTCGCATCCGGCCGAGCCGGCATTCGGCGGCACGATCGGCGACACGCTCGCCGACTCGGCACCGTGGTGGCCGCCGCTGCCGTCGGGTACCGGCAAGCCGAACGTGGTGATGATCGTCCTCGACGACACCGGCTTCGCCCACTTCGGCTGCTACGGCAGCACCCTCGCCACCCCGAACATCGACCGCCTGGCCGCCAACGGCCTGCGCTACACCAACTTCCACACCACCGCACTGTGCTCGCCCACGAGGGCGTGCCTGATGAGCGGACGCAATCACCACAGCGTCGGCATGCGCGGCGTCAGCAACTGGAACACCGGCTTCCCGCACATGCGCGGCGGCATCAGCCCCCACGCCGCCACCGTGCCCGAGGTGCTGCGCCCGCACGGCTATGCCACCTACGCCGCCGGCAAGTGGCATCTCGCGCCGATGGAGGAATGCTCGGCCGCCGGCCCGCACCACAACTGGCCGCTGCAGAAGGGCTTCGACCGTTACTACGGATTCCTGCAGGGCGAGACCGACCAGTTCGCTCCCGAGCTCACGCACGACAACCACCATGTCGACCCGCCGCACGCCCACGACCCCGACGGCGGACGGCCGTATCACGTCAGCGAGGACATCGTCGACCGCAGCATCTCGTGGATGCGCGACCTGGTGTCGGTGCGCCCCGACCGGCCGTTCTTCCTCTACCTCGCCTTCGGGGCGATGCACGCGCCGCATCAGGCGCCACCCGAGTACCTGGCCCGCTGGCGCGGCGCCTTCGACGAGGGCTACGAAACTTGGCGCGACCGCTGGTTCGAGCGACAGCAGCAGATGGGCGTCGTGCCCGAAGGCACGGTGCTGGCGCCGCGCAACCCGGGCGTGCCCGCATGGGACGAGCTGACGCCCAACCAGCGCACCTTCGCCAACCGCCTGCAGGAAGCGTTCGCAGCGATGCTCGAGCACACCGATCACCAGATCGGGCGGCTCACCGACTTCCTCGAGGCGGAGGGACTGCTCGACGACACGCTGCTGATGGTGCTGAGCGACAACGGTGCCAGCCGCGAGGGCGGCCCGTACGGCGTGATGGACGAGTGGAGCTTCTTCAACGGACTGTGGGAGGACATCGACTCGCTCGTCGAGCACCGCCTCGACGACATCGGCGGCCCGCACTCGCACAGCAACTACCCGTGGGGCTGGGCGCAGGCCGGCAACAGCCCGCTGCGCTGGTACAAGCAAAACACCTACGGCGGCGGGGTGCGCGACCCACTGGTGGTGCACTGGCCGGCAGGCATCGCGGCGGGCGAGCGCGGCGGGTTCCGGCGCCAGTTCTGCCACGCCATCGACCTCGCCGCCACCGTGCTCGACATCACCGGCGCCGAGATGCCGGCGGCGTTCCACGGGGTCGAGCAGATGCCGGTGCACGGCGCCTCGCTCGCCCGCACCTTTGCCTCGGCCGATGCCCCGTCGCCGCGTGGGGTGCAGTACTTCGAGCAGATCGGCCACCGCGGCATCTACGCCGACGGGTGGAAGGCCACCACCTACCACGAGGGTGGCCGGCCGTTCAGCGACGACACGTGGGGCCTGTTCCACCTCGACGACGACTTCAGCGAGTGCCGCGACCTGGCCGCCGACCAACCCGAGCGACTGGCGGCGATGGTGTCGCTGTGGTGGCAGCAGGCCGACGAGCACGGCGTGCTGCCGCTCGACGACCGCACCATCGAGCTGTTCGGCGCCACGCCGCGGCCCGGCACGCCGCACTTCGTGCCCGAGGGGTCGGGCGACCCCGTGTACACCTACCGGCCGCCGATGTCGCACCTGCCGAGCGATGCCTCGCCGAACCTGGGCGGACGCAACTGGGATGCCGAGGCGACGTTCACCGTCGATGGCCCCGGTGCGGCGCCGTCGGGCGTGGTGTACGCCCGGGGCAGCCACAACGTCGGCCACTGCTGGTGGGTGGCCGACGGCATCGTGCACTTCGACTACAACGCGCTGGGCACCCACTCGCGGGCGAGCGCCCCGCTGCCCGCCGGGCTGACGACGCCGGGCCGGCACACCCTCGGGGCGCGCTTTCGCCGCGACGGCAAGGGCGGCGTGCTGACGGTGCTGGCCGACGGCGCAGAACTGGCCTCGGCCGCCGTGCCGCGCATCGTGCGCATCCTCGGCTCGACCGGGGCCGATATCGGCCGCGGGCCGCTGAACCCGGTGGTCGACGACCTCGACGGGCCGGCGCCGTTCAGCCCGCCGCTGGAGTCGCTGGTGTTCCGGGTGCTGAGTCGCCAGGCCGCCTCCGCGAATGCCGCCGAGCATGCCGCCGATACCGCCGCCACGGCCCGGGCCGAGATGAGCCGCGAGTGAGCCGCAGGTGAGCAGCGGCTGACGCCACCTCCGTGCCCGCCGTCGCTGCCCGCAGCGACACGGCCGGCACATGATCCGCAGGTACCCGCATTCCTGCGCGCGGCGACTGGCCGGGGCGACCCGCATGCCCCGGCCGGTCGCCGCTAGTCCTCGCCCCGTCGTCGCGGCGCCCCTCGTCCGGCCGGTTCGGTCGGAGCCGGCGGCCGGTAGCCTTGGCCCTTGTGCCTGCGGCCGGTTCCGGCCAGTCGGGCCGAGTCGAACAGCCCCATCCACCGCCGACCGGCACGGTCAGCAGCACCAGACGAGCGAAGAGAGAACGAAGATGGCCAAGCGCGAATTTCCCCTCGAGCGCACCCGCAACATCGGCATCATGGCCCACATCGACGCGGGCAAGACCACGACGACCGAGCGGGTGCTTTACTACACTGGCAAGAAGCACCAGATCGTCGACGTCCACGACACCAAGGCCGGCAAGAGCAGC
>JBJTRF010000135.1:0-8703 GCA_046076025.1 Ilumatobacteraceae bacterium | reverse complement strand
ACCTCCTGGCGGGTGCCCTTGGTGAAGGAGTAGCGCAGGTAGGCGGCGCCCAGGTGGTCGGCCACCGGCTCGAACCAGTGACCGGGGCCGTCGTCAGTCGAGGACATCACGCCGCCGGACGACGCTGGCGATTGCCCGTCGCGACCACTGGCCCAGAATCAGCCCTTTGCCGCTGCCCACGTGGTGCCCCATGCTGCGTTCACCTCGAGCGGCACGGCGAGGTCGGCTGCGCCACGCATCAGGTCGAGCACCAGCGGGCCGACCGTCTCGCGCTCCGCCGAGGGAACCTCGACGAGCACCTCGTCGTGCACCTGCAGCACGAGCCGGCTCGCGTGGCCACCGGTCGACAGCGCCTCATCGATGCGCACGAGGGCCACCTTGAAGATGTCGGCGGCCAGCCCCTGGATGCCGGCATTCATCGCCTGCCGTTCGCCCGCCTGGCGGACGCGGAAGTTGCTGTTCGACAGCTCGGGAATCGGCCGGCGGCGCCCGAAGAGCGTCTCGGTGTAGCCGCGGGCGCGGGCCTCGGCGACGGTGCGCTCCATGTAGGCCTTCACGTTCGGGAAGGCGGCGAAGTAGGCGTCGAGGATCTCCGACGCCTCGCCGGTGCCGATGCCCAGTCGCTGCGCGAGGCCATAGGCCTCCATGCCGTAGGCAAGGCCATAGCTCACCATCTTCGCCTTCGAGCGCTGCTCGATAGAGACCGTGGCGGGATCCACGCCGAACACCCGTGCTGCGGTGGCGTTGTGAATGTCGCGTCCGCTGCGGAACGCGTCGATGAGCCCCGGATCGTCGGCGAGGTGGGCGATGCAGCGCAGCTCGATCTGGTTGTAGTCGGCCACGAGCAGCTCGCACCCGACGGCAGGCACGAACGCCGTGCGGAACAGACGGCCCTCCTCGCTGCGGACGGGGATGTTGTGCAGGTTCGGCTGGTCGCTCGACAGCCGTCCAGTGCGCGCGACAGTCTGGTTGAAGGTGGCGTGGATGCGGCCGTCATCGGCCACCTCGGCCAGCAGGCCGGTGCCATACGTGCCGCGCAGCTTCTCGGCCTCGCGGTACGCCAGCAGCGGGTCGATGAACTCGGGCCACTGGTCGCGCAGCTTCTCAAGCGTCGCCGCGTCGGTGGAGAAGCCGGTCTTGGTCTTCTTGCCGGGGGCGAGGCCGCGCTCGGTGTAGAGGATCTCGCGCAACTGCACCGGCGAGTTGAGGTTGAACGACCTGCCAGCCACGCGCTGCAGTTCGGCACCGAGCCGCTCGACCTCGGCCGTCAGCCGCTCGTTGAGACGGCGCAGCTCGCCGGCATCGACGGCGATGCCGACGTGCTCCATCCGGGCCAGCACGCCGACGAGAGGATTCTCGATGTCGCGGTAGAGCACCGCCATCCCCTGCTGTTCGAGCGCTGCCTCGAGGGCTGGGGACATGCGGCACACTGCCAGCGCCTAGCGGGCGGCGAGCAGCGACGGATCGGTTGCCTCGCCGAAGTCGAGCTGTCCGGCGGCAGCCGCCGAGCCGGCCGGGAAGCGCAGGTCGGTATAGCGCTCGAGCAGCTCGCCGACGGCGTAGCGAGAGTCGGCCGGGTCGATGAGATAGGCGGCGATCTGCGTGTCGAGCCGCAGCCCCGGTGCCGCACCGCCACGACCCAGCAGCCAGCGCATCAGCGACTTGGCGTTGTGGGCGCGCAGCGCCGGGTGCGCCGACAGCGCGGCGACCACTGCTGCGTCGACCGCCGCGCTCGCCGGCAGCCACGCCACGTCGGCCGCACTGCCGTCGGCGACGACGGCCAGGCCGGCGACGTCGCTGCGGCCCGGCTCGCCGACCCACGCCGCCGCCACGTCGAGCACGCCGAGACGGGCAATCAGCGCTGCTGCATCAGCCGGCGCCTCGATCGCCCTCACCTCCGGCTCGAGCACCTCGCCGAGGGCAACCGGTTCGGCGGAGCGCACGCCGAGGCTGCCGAGGGCGTCGTACAGGCGGCCGAGCAGTTGCTTGAACTCGAGGAAGTCGAACAGTCGGCGCAGTTCGGCATCGTCGGGCTGCACCGTCAGGCCATCGAGGTCGACGTCGACGGGCGCGTTCCGGCGCAGCGTCATCAGGTCGAGGTTGTCGCGAGCTCGCTGCTCGTTGGCGACCAGGTTCTCACGCAACTTCGGCGTCTGCGCGTCGGCGTGGGCGAAGATTCCGTCGAGGCTGCCGTACTGGTTGAGCAGCTTTGCGGCCGTCTTCTCGCCCACGCCCGGAACGCCCTCGAGGTTGTCGGAGGGGTCGCCTCGCAGCGCCGCGTACTGCGGGTACAGCGCCGGGGTGACGCCGGTCTTCTCGAGGATGCCGGCCTCGTCGTACAGCGCATAGTCGCTGACCCCGCGCTTGTTGTAGAACACCCGGATGTGCGGATCGCGCACGAGCTGGTAGCTGTCACGGTCGCCGGTGACGATGACCGCCTCGTGGCCGGCGGCGGCAGCCTGCTCGGCCACGGTGGCCAAGATGTCGTCGGCCTCCCAGCCCGCGAGCTCGACGGTCGTGATGCCGAGCGCCTTCAGCACCTCGCGGACGAGGCCCATCTGCTGGCGGAGGATCTCGGGCGATGCCTCGCGCTGGGCCTTGTACAGCGGGTTCGCCTCGTGCCGGAACGTGGGCTCGGGTCGGTCGAAGGCCACCATCAACCCGTCGGGCTTCTGGTCCTTCAGCATCGAGATGAGCATCGACGTGAAGCCGAACACAGCGTTGGTGACCTGCCCTGATGCCGTCGCCATGTCGGTGGGCAGGGCGAAGAAGGCGCGGTACGTGAGCGAGTTGCCGTCGAGGAGCAGGACCTTCACGGGCGAAGCGACCCGCTGATGACCCGCTCGGCCACGTCGCGCATCCGCGAGCGCTCGCTCATTGCCGTGCGCTGGATGAACGAGAACGCCTCGGACTCCTTCATCCCGCACTCGTCGATGAGCAGGCCCTTGGCGCGGTCGATGACCTTCCGGGCCTCGAGCTGCCCGGCCAGCGAGTCGACCTCGCCGCTCAGCTGCTGCAGTTCGCGGAAGCGGCCGATCGCCACCTCCATCGCCGGGATCAGGTCGCTCTTCTGGTACGGCTTCACGAGATACGCGAGCGCGCCGGCGTCGCGGGCTTCCTCGACCACCTCGCGCTGGCTGAACGCCGTGAGCATCAGCACCCCGCAGATGCGCTCCTCGCCGATCAGGCGCGCTGCCTCGAGGCCGTCCATGTGCGGCATCTTGATGTCGAGGATGGCGAGGTCGGGCCGTAGCTCGCGAACCAGCTCGACGGCCCTGTCGCCACGGCCGCACTCGCCGACGACCTCGTAGCCCTCCTCCTCGAGGGTCTCGCGCAGGTCGAGGCGGATGATCGCCTCGTCCTCGGCGATCACTACTCGGATGCTCATCGGATGGTCCTTTCGGGTGCTGTCGTCGCTGGACGCACGTCGGCGTGCCCGGCGTGCGCCCGGCACTGCGCCGGCAGCCCGAAGTCTGGCATCACTTGCCGCCGAGGCGGTCGAGCAGGTGATCCTGGCGAGCCTCGAGGCGCGCTATGTCGTCCCTGAGCCGTGACGCCTGGCGCCGGAAGGCTGCCCGGTGGCCGCCGGCCTCGCGCGCCTAGGCACGGTCGATGGGCGCATCGCTCATCAGCGCCCGGAGGTCGAGGTCGTCGGCCTCGTCGGCCACGGCGGCCGACTGCTCGACCACGATCGCCAGCTCGGCCCGGGCGGCCACGAGCCGAGTCGCCACGCTGCGGAGGCGGCGCTCGACGATCCAGCGGAGTCCTTCGATGCGACGAGTGTAGGACGGTCGTCGAGAGTATCTCTTGCACGGTGTTCTAGAGTCGGTCAGAGGCCTCCGGGACGTCCGGACCGCGCCAGAGGATTCCGATGACCGCCCGACATCCTTCACACGCCATCAGCGCCGTGCCGCGATCGGGCATCCGAGTCGTCTTCGACGAGGCCGCTCGCTACCCCGACTGCATCCGCCTCGAGGTCGGCGAGCCGAGCTTCAACACGCCAGAGCACATCAAGCGTGCCGCACACACGGCAATCGACGACAACTGGACGAAGTACGCGTCGAACGCCGGCCACCCCGATCTCCGGGCAGCCATCGCCCGCAAGCTGGCCACCACGAACGGCATCACTGCAGGTGCCGACGACGTCATCGTCGCCAATGGCGGAGTGGCCGGCATCTTCACGGCACTGGCGTCGATGGTGAACCCCGGCGACGAGGTGCTCATCCCCGACCCCAGCTGGCCCAACTACGTGCAGATGACGCTGCTCGTCAACGCAGTGCCGGTGCACTATCCGCTGCGGCTCGAGCACGACCTCGTCCCCGACATCGCCGACATCGAGTCACTCGTCACCGAGCGCACCCGCGTGCTCGTCGTCAACTCGCCCGGCAACCCGAGCGGCGCGGTGATTCCGCCGCAGCGGCTCCGCGACCTGTACGACCTCGCACGACGGCACGACCTGTGGGTCATCTCCGACGAGGTCTACGACGAGATCTATGTCGACGAGGCACCAACGTCGATGCGCCCACTCGACGTCGACGACCGCGTCGTGAGCGCCTTCACCTTCTCGAAGACCTACGCCATGACCGGCTGGCGGATCGGCTACATCGTCGGGCCCGACTCGATCATCTCGCACATCCTGCGCGCCCAGGAGCCGACCGTCTCGTGCATCAACTCGATCTCGCAGCGCGCTGCCCTGGCTGCGCTCACCGGCCCGCAGGACTGCGTCGCCGAGATGCGAGGCGCCTACGCCGCCCGCAGTCGTCTAGCGAGCGGCATCCTCGACGAGCACGGCCTCCGCTACTCGACGCCCCGCGGCGCCTTCTACACGATGGTCGACATCTCGCCCTCGGGCATCGACGACCTCACCTTCGTGCGCCGGCTGGTCGCCGAGCGCCGGGTTGCCGTGGCGCCGGGCACCGCATTCGGGCCCGCCTCGGGCCGGTACGTGCGCGTGTCGCTCGCCTCGGACGATGACACGCGGCGCGAGGGAGTCGGCCGGCTTGAGGCCGCAGTGGGCGAATGGGCGTCATGAGACACAGCGGAGGGACAGTTCATGGCTGAGCGGATTCTCGTCACCGGCGCCAACGGGTGCATCGGCGCCTGGGTGGTGCGCCAGCTCGTCGCAGAGGGCACCTCGGTGGTGGCGTTTGACCTCGGCACCGACGAGCACCGGCACCGACTGGTCAACGACGGCAGCCTGCCCGATGTCGAGTGGTGCCACGGCGACCTCACCGTGCTCGACGACGTGATCCGCGCCGCCGCCGGCATCGATCGCATCATCCACCTCGCAGCGCTGCAGGTGCCGTTCTGCCGCGCCGATCCGTCGCGTGGCGCCGCGGTGAACGTCACCGGCACGGTGAACGTCTTCGAGGCCGCACGGCATCACGGCGTGCAGCAGGTCTCGCATGCCAGCAGCATCGCCGTGTTCGGCAAGGCCTCCGACTACGGCACCCGGGTGCTGGCCGCCGATGCCCCACGACTCCCCTCCACCCTCTACGGCGCGTACAAGGTGGCCGGCGAAGACCTCGCCCGCGTCTACTGGAACGACCACGGCATCCGCAGCATCGGACTCCGCCCGCACACGGTGTTCGGCCCCGGCCGCGATCAGGGAATGACATCGCTGCCCAGCGTCGCCATCGACAGGGCAGTACACGGCGAGCCGTTCCACGTCGAGTTCGGGGGCACGCTCGACTTCCAGTACGCATCCGATGTCGCCGCTGCGTTCATCCACGCCGCGCGCGTGCCGATCGACGGTGCTCCCACCTACACGATCGGCGGCCACGTGCTCGCCGTCGCCGACTTCCTCGCAGATGTCGCCGAGGTCACCGGCTTCGACGGCCTTACCTGCGGCGTCGACCCGCTGCCGCTGGTCGACGCAGCCGACTCGAGCGGCTGGCTCGGCACGGCGAGCGGCCCGGCCATCACGCCGTTGCGCGAGGCGCTGGCCGAGTCGGCAGCCGTCTTCGCCGCCGACGCCGCACGCTGAGCAACCCGGCCGGCACTCGCCGGCCGGGTTGCGACGTCAGCCGATAGAGCGCAGCACGAGCGCTGCCTCGAGGGCAGCCATCGCCGCCTCGACGCCCTTGTTGCCGGCCTTGGTGCCGGCGCGCTCGATGCACTGCTCGATCGTCTCAGTGGTGAGCACGCCGAATGCCACCGGCAGGCGCGACTCGAGCTGCACGCGCATCAGGCCGGCGGCGCACTGGCCCGCCACATGCGTGTAGTGGTCGGTCGATCCCTTGATGACGGCGCCGAGCGCCACCACGGCGTCGACCGAGCCGGAGCCGGCGATCCGCTGGGCGACCACCGGCAGCTCCCACGCGCCCGGCACCCACGTGGTGCGGAGGTCGGATGCCGACACGCCATGTGTCGTGAGCGCCTCGACTGCGCCGTCGACCAGCCGCTCGACGATGAGGTCGTTGAAGCGGGCGGCGACGATGGCGATGCGCAGGCCGGAGCCGTCGAGACGGACGAGTGACTTGCTCATGATGTGTGCTCCTCCAGGAGGTGTCCGAGCCGCTCGCGCTTGGTGCGCAAGTACGCCTCGTTGTGTGGATTGGGTGTAATGACAATGGGCTCGCGACCGGCGATGCGCAGGCCGAATCCCGCAAGGCCGCCGTACTTCGCCGGGTTGTTGGTGAGCAGCCGCACGCTGCGCACGCCGAGCTCGGCGAGGATCTGCGCCCCGGTGCCGTACTCGCGCCGGTCGACGGGAAGCCCGAGCGCCAGGTTGGCGTCGACGGTGTCGAGGCCTCGCTCCTGCAGCTCGTAGGCGCGCAGCTTGTGGCCGATGCCGATGCCGCGGCCCTCCTGGCCGCGGAGGTACACCACCACGCCGCAGCCCGCCTCCTGGATGCGCTCCATGGAGCGGTGCAGCTGCGGCCCGCAGTCGCATCGCTGCGACCCGAACACGTCGCCGGTGAGGCATTCCGAGTGCACGCGCACGAGCACGTCCTCGCCGCGCTCTGATGCGGCTGCCGGGTCGCCCGCCACGAAGGCAAGGTGCGTCTCGCCGTCGAGCGACGACTCGAACGCCACGAGCGTGAAGTCGCCCCACTCGGTGGGCATCGCCGTCGTGGCGACACGCTGGACGAGCCGCTCGTGCTCGAGCCGGTAGCGCACGAGATCGGCAATGGACACCAGCAGCAGCCCGTGCTCGGCGCAGAACTTCACGAGGTCGGGCACCCGTGCCATCGTCCCGTCGTCGAGGGCCAGCTCGCAGAGCAGCCCGGCCGGCCGGCGGCCGGCGAGCACCGCGAGGTCGACCGCTGCCTCGGTGTGGCCCGTCCGCTTCAGCACGCCCCCGCGACGCGCCCGCAGCGGGAACACGTGGCCGGGGCGGGCGAGGTCGGCGGGCTGCGTGGCGGGTTCGGCGAGCGCGCGGATCGTTGCGGCGCGGTCGGCCGCCGAGATCCCCGTGGTGGTGCCGTGCTGCAGGTCGACCGAGGTGGTGAACGCTGTGCGCATCGACTCGGTGTTCCGCTCGACCATGAGCGGCAACTCCAGGCGGTCGGCCTCGTCCTCGGTGATGGCCACGCACACGACACCCGATGTGTGGCGGATGACGAAGGCCAGCGTCTCGGGCGTGGCGGCGTCGGCAGCCATGATGAGGTCACCCTCGTTCTCGCGGTCCTCGTCGTCGGCGACGACCACCATGCCGCCGGCCCTGATCACCTCGATGGCCTCCTCGATCGGACGGAAGGGGGATCCACTCATCGTGCACCTCCTGGGAGCAGCGTCTCGATGTACTTGGCGACGACGTCGACCTCGATGTTCACCGGGTCGCCCGGCTTCTTGTGGCCCAGCGTCGTCACCGCCGCCGTGTGCGGGATCACGGCCACGGTGAACCCGTCGTCGAGGGGCTGCACCACGGTGAGGCTGACGCCGTCGACGGTGATAGAGCCCTTCTCCACCACGTAGCGCAGCAGCGACGACGGGATGCGCACGCGGAGATCGGGCGGCGTGTCGACGATCTCGCCGACGGCGTCGACATGCCCCTGCACCATGTGCCCGCCCAGCCGGTCGGCGAGCCGCACCGGCCGCTCGAGGTTCACCACGTCGCCGGGGTGCAGGGCGCCGAGGCACGTGCGCCGCCACGTCTCGTCGCTGACGTCGCACGCCCACCAGTCGGCGCCCCACTCGACCACGGTGAGGCAGCAGCCGCTGACGGCGATCGATGCGCCGAGCACGACATCGTCGAGCACCGTGCTCGCCTCGATGACCAGCCGGGCGCCATCTCGCGACCTCACCCGCCCGAGTTCTTCCACGATTCCCGTGAACATCAGTCCCCCTCACCGGCCGCTGGCCGGAAGTCGATCCGCAGGTCGGCGCCGATCTGCGCCACCCCGGCAATGCGCCCGCGGCGCAGCCGATCGATGGTCGGCGCGGCAGGTCCCGACACGAGCGGCGTGGCATCGTCGCCGCCGAAGATGGCAGGCGCGACGTACAGCACCACCTGATGCACGAGCTGCTCGCGCAGGAACGAGCCGGCCACGCGGGCGCCGCCCTCGACGAGCAGCTGCACGACTCCCTCGTCGCCGAGTCGCTCGAGGAGCGCATCGAGGCTCCCGCTCCACTCGAGGTACGGGTGCACCCTGGCACCCTCGGGCGCGGTGCCGAGCACCACGCGTCGCGGGTCGCGACCGCATGCCGATCGCACGGTGAGCTCGGAATCGTCGGCACGAACCGTGCGGGCGCCCACCA
>JBJTRF010000134.1:0-2763 GCA_046076025.1 Ilumatobacteraceae bacterium | reverse complement strand
AAGGACATGATCGTCACCGGCGGCGAGAACGTCTACAGCACCGAGGTCGAGAACGCCATTGCCAGCCACCCGGCCGTGCTGCAGGTGGCGGTGATCGGCATCCCGAGCGACCAGTGGGGCGAGGCAGTGCACGCCATCGTCGTGCTGCGCGAGGGGGCGTCGGCCACCGAGGACGAGCTCATCGCCCATGCGCGCGACTCGATTGCCGGCTACAAGGTGCCCAAGAGTGTCGAGTTCCGCACCGAGCCGCTGCCGCTGTCGGGGGCCATGAAGGTACTGAAGAAGGACCTCCGCAAGCCCTACTGGGCCGGCCGCGACCGCAAGGTGAACTGACGGCAGCTGGTGTCAGCCTGACTGACACTTCATCGCCGCCTTGCTAGGGTGCGGTGATGGCGCTGGGCTCGGTTCGCCACCACGTTCGAGTCCGCCGCACGGCGGATGAGGTGTGGGCACTCGTGGGTGATGCAACGCGGCTGCATGAGTGGTTCCCCGGGATCACGTCGTGCACCGTCGAGGGCGACATCCGCACCATCACGCTCGGTTCCGGCATGTCGATGCCCGAGACGATCCTCGTGCACGATCATGTGCAGCGGCGGTTCCAGTACCAGATCACCGCACCGATCTTCGCCTTCCACCGCGGCACCATCGACGTGCTCGACCTGGGTGATGGCACGTGCGTGGTGGTGTACACCACCGACGCCGATCCGCGAACGATGGCGCTCACCATCGGCGGCGGCTCTGCGGCCGCGCTCGACGAACTGGCCCGGCAGATGGAGGCCCGCTGATGGGACGCAAGATCCTGTTCATCACCACCGACCAGCAGCGCTACGACACGCTTGGCTGCAACGGCGGCACACTGGCGCGCACGCCAGTAATCGACGGACTCGCGGGCGCCGGATTCCGGTACGAGCGGGCCCAACCGCAGAGCGTGGTGTGCATGCCGTCGCGGGCGACGATGATCACCGGCCAGCATCCGGGCACGCACGGCGTGTGGATGAACGGCGTGCCGCTGCCTGCCGACGCTCCGTCGGTGGCCGCCGTGCTGCACGACGCTGGCTATCGCACGGCGCTCATCGGCAAGCCGCACTTCGAGCCGTTCCTCGATCCGTTCCTCAACTTTGCCGAGAACCGCTTCTCGCGCGACGGGCTCAGCGGCACGCACCGCGGGTTCGAGCACTTCGAGGCCGCCACGCACGGCGCCGCCGGCTTCCTGCACTACGCGAGGTGGATTGCCGCCAATCACCCCGAGGCAGCGCGGATGTTCTACCCGGTGCTCGACGGCGCCCTCGAGGTGAATGCGCTGGGCGGCGGCGACACCGGCGCTCCGCAGGTGTGGCACAACGACGTGCCGCGAGAGTGGTACCACACCGACTGGGTCGCCGACCGAACGATCAGCTGGCTCGACTCGCTCGACGCCGCCGACGACTGGTTCTGCTGGATGAGCTTCCCCGACCCGCACCACCCGTGGGACCCGCCGAAGAGCGAGCTGGGCCGCGTCGACTGGCGCGACGTGCCGCTGCCTGCCGGCTACCACGCCGACAGCGCCCGACGCGAGGCGGTGCTCGATGCGAAGCCGCGCCACTGGCGGGCCTGGTACGACGGCCGCCTGGTGAGCAACTACGAGGCACCACTGTCGTGGGTGCCTGCCACGCTGACGCCCGACCAGGTGCGCGAGGTGAACGCCGTGAACTCCGTCGAGTGCGAGCTCATCGACGAGGCGATCGGCCGTGTGATGGCAGCTGTCGATGCGCGCGGCTGGGCCGACGATGTCGACGTGGTGTTCACCACCGACCACGGCGAGTTGCAGGGCGACTTCGGTCTGCTCTTCAAGGGCCCGTATCACGTCGATGCGCTCATGCGCATCCCGCTGGTGTGGCGGCCGGCGCCGTCGAGCGGTGCGGCGTCGTCGACGGTCACCCGCCCGGTGGGCCTCGTCGACCTGGCGCCCACGTTCTGCGCCATCGCCGGCATCGACGCACCGGCGTGGATGGAGGGCCGCGCCCTCCCGGTCGACGACGTTGACGCCGATCGCCGCGGTTTCGAGCGGGTCCTCACCGAGTGGGACAGCGTGCTGTTCGGCGTCGATGTGCACCTGCGCACCATCACCCGCGACGGCTGGGTGTGCACCGAGTACCTGCCCGGCTACAGCCACGACGGCACCGAGGGCGAGCTCTACTCGCTCGCCGACGACCCGCTGCAGGAGGTCAACCGCTGGGATGACCCGTCGCTACGTGCGCTCCGCGACGACCTGATCGCCGACCTGCGCGCCCACCGCCCCGAGCCGACCGAGCCGCTGCGGCGAGTCGTCGCCCCGGTGTGAGGCGCTGAGCGAGGGTCAGGTGGCGCACTCCGAGGCGCCCACCTCGGCTACGAACGGCGAGGTCTCGTCGAAGTCGACGTAGAAGGCGGGATCCTCGTTGGGTGCGGGAACGCTGTCAAGGTGGCGCAGCCCCTCGGCAACGGCCGTGGCACCGCCCGCACGCGCCAGCCACGCAGTGAACGTCTCGCCGGCGATCCGCTCGCCGGCAAAGCGCCCCACCACCGCGGCGACTGCCTGCGGCGCCGTGCGGGCGGGCAGCCGGAGCGCCTTCTGGCCGAACACGATCTGCTCGTCGCTCACGTGCCCGCCGAGCAGCAACTGGTAGCCGGGCAGCGAGGTTCCATGGGCACGACGCTCGATGCCGAACAGGCCGATGTCGTAGGCATGGTGCTGCCCGCAGCTGTTGCTGCATCCCGAGATGTTGATGCGCACGCCGCCGACCT
>JBJTRF010000133.1:0-8959 GCA_046076025.1 Ilumatobacteraceae bacterium | reverse complement strand
CGTTCGAGCTGATCGGCTGGCGCATCTCCACCGCCGCCGTGGTGATGGCGCTGGTGCTGACGGTGCAGCGGCGATGGAACAGCATCCGGACGGTCATCGACAACCGGCGACTGCTCGGTGTCGTGGCCTTCGCCGCCGTCCTCCTCACCGTCAACTGGACGTCGTACGTGTGGGCTGTCGTCGACGGCCACGTGCTCGAGACGGCGCTCGGCTACTTCATCGCCCCGCTCGGCACGGTGGCGGTGGGCGTTGTCGTGCTCGGCGAGCGCCTGCGTACCGTGCAGTGGATCGCCATCGGCTTCGCAGTCTCATCGGTCGTCGTGCTCACCGTCTCGTACGGAGCGGTTCCCTGGCTGGCGCTCGTGATCGCTGCCTCGTGGATCGTCTACGGCTACCTGAAGAAGCGACTGGCGATGGCACCCGTCGATGGTCTCGCCGTGGAGACGTTCCTCCTCGCCGCACCGGCGATTGTCCTCGCCTTGGCGCTCTCGGGCGACGCAACGAGCGTGGTCAGTTCTGCATCCGGCGTCGAACTGGCCCTGGTCGTCTGCACCGGATTCGCCACCGTCGCACCGCTGCTGCTCTTCGCCCACTCGTCGCAACGCGTGCCGCTCACGGTGATCGGCCCGATGCAGTACATCGTCCCCTCGATGAACTTCCTGCTCGGCTGGCTCGTCTACGGCGAAGAACTCCCGGCGTCGCGCTTCGTCGGCTTCGCCCTCGTCTGGGCCGGCCTCGCGCTGCTGACCGCCGACACCGCACGCCGCGCCCTCGGCGCCCGCGCCGCGCGGGCTGCCTGACCGGGGACGCGAAAGGGCCCGCCCTCGCGGGCGGGCCCTCTGCGCATCAGGCGGGCGGCACGCCGCCCGGCGGATCAGCTCTCGAACTCGGTGATGAGCTCGCTCACGTCGACGAAGGTCGCCGACGCTGCGTCGTACTGCCGCACGACGAGGCTCTCCGCAAGGTACGGATCCTCGGCACCGTTCATCTTGTAGGCGACGCCCGACACGCCGAGCATCGGCGTGTGCTCGAAGTTGCGGGCGGCGTTGATGATCGAGGCGCGGGTGAGGCCCTCCGGCGAGGCTGCCGCCTGCACGAGGATGGCCACGACCACCTCGGCGGTCGTCCAGCCGGCCGAGGCCGTGGCAGCGATGTCGGCCTTGCCGAGGCCCTCCATGAAGGCGAGGTACTCGGCGACGGGCGCCAGCGAGGCGTTGGCCGGATCGACCACGTCGACCAGGTTGTTCGAGGTGTAGAGGCCGTCAGCGGCCGGGCCTGCCAGGGCGAGGATGAGGCTGCTGGCGCACGTGTTGGTGACGAACACCGCCGGCTCCCAGCCCGGGTTCGCCGCCTTCTGGTTGGCGACCTCGGTGAGGAAGGTGATGCACTGTGCGCCGAGCGGCACGGCGAGGATCACGTCGGGCTTCGCAGCGGCGATGTTGGTGATCTGGGCCGTGGGCGGTGCCTGGTCGGTGGCCTCGATGGTCTGGTCCTCGACCTCGGTGAAGTTGAAGTCGGCCGCCACCTCGCGGAAGGTGTCGACGTAGAACTGGCCGAACTCGTTGTTCACGTGGAAGAGCGCCACCGAGGCGCCGTCGGGGTACAGCTCGGCGATCTCCTTGGCGTAGACGCGGGTCTCGACGTCGTACGGCGACAGCTGGCCGGTGGTCCACGGGTAGTTCTCGACGTCGCCCCACGTGGGAGCGCCCGTGAGCGCTGCGAGCTGCGGGATGCAGTTGTCGTTCAGCGTGTCGCGGACGGCGAGGTTGTTGGCGGTGCCGATGATGCCACCGAAGATGTTGGCGCCGTCGGCGATGAGCTTGTCGACCGCACCGGGCGTGAGCTCGGCGTTGTACTGGTCGTCCTCGATCGCGACCTCGATCGTCACGCCGGGAAGGAGGCCCTTCTCGTTGGCGTAGGCGATGTAGGCCTCGAAGCCGTCCTTGACCGGCGCGAATGCGGCAGCGGCAGCGCCGCCCGTCAGCGGCATCGCCGAGCCGATCTTGATGGTGCCCTCGATGGGCGCCGTGGCTGCGGCCTCGTCGACGCAGAGCGACGTGTCGACGGTCCAGCCTGAGGCCGGTGCCTCGGTGGTGGCCGTGGTGTCGCCCGACGAGGTGTCGGCCGTGGTGGTGGCGGTGTCGCCGCCGCTGGTGGTGTCGGTGCTGGTCTCGTCGCCGCCGCATGCGGCGAGTGCCAGCGATGCAGCAGCGACAAAGGCGACAAGCGTCCGTGAACGCGTGGTCATTGAGGCTCCCCCTCGGAGTTATGGGTGGGTCACCGGTCGGCGGGCGCCGCCGGTGTCATCGCAGCGCCAATGCGTCCCGCTGGGCGGGGCACGACGCGGACGACACGAGGAAGATACTGCCTCCACACGCCTGCAAGCCCCCTCGGAGCGGCAAACATCAGCAGGATCAGCACGATGGCGAAGATGCCGTCGGCCGGCGGGATCTCCGACCAGGCGAAGAACGGCCGCAGCACGCCGGGGATGGCGTCGTCGTTGGCCCATTCGCCGGTGCGGTCGGTGACGAAGACGTTCAGCAGGGCCCCGAGGATCGGGCCCCAGAGGGATCCGGCACCGCCGATCACCATCACGATGAGGAACACGATGGCGCCCCTGACGGTGAGGCTGAGGATGCCCTCGGGGCTGATGCTGCCGGTGCGGATTGCCACGACGCCGCCCGGCAGCGCGCACAGGCCCGCCGAGATGCCGAAGATGAAGGCCTTGGTGGCGACGAGGTTGACGCCCATCACCGCAGCCGCCGTCTCGTTGTCGCGGATGGCCACGAGCGACCGGCCGGCGCGGCTCTTCACCACGCCGCGGCAGGCGAGGTAGACGATGACGACCACGCCGATGGCGATCCAGAAGAAGAACGCGCCCTTGGCCTCCGGACGGCGGAGATCGCCGAAGGGATCCCACCCGAAGACCTCGAAGTACTGCATCTTGCCGCGCTGCTCGAGGCCGATGTCGAAGCCCGTGGTGTCGACGGCGCTGTCCTTCGACGGCAGTCCGGCACCGCCACCGGTGAGCCACGCCAGCTTCTTCCACGTCAGCAGCGTGGGGAACACGAGTCCGAGCGCCAGCGTGACGAGCGCGAGGTAGACGCCCTTGATGCGCGATGCAGGGAACGACACCAGCACCCCGATGACGAACGCGACGGCGAACGCCACGGGGAACGTGAGCCACGGGCTCCAGCCCCAGCGAGAGACGAGGATGCCGGTGGTATAGGCGCCGATGCCGAGGAAGGCGCTGTGCCCGATCGAGATCTGGCCGGTGTAGCCGAGCACCAGGTTGAGTGCCATCGCCGCGCACATCAGCGTGAGCGCCTCGGTGGTGGTGCTGATGAGGCCCGCATCGCCGCGCACCGGAATCCACACCACGGCGGCGACGACGACGAGGGTGACGGCGATGCGGATCGCCCAGTTGGCGGCACCGCCCTCGCGGATCGTGACGAGCGGCTTGGCGAGGCTCATACCCGCTCCACCTTCGCCGTGCCGAACAGGCCCGACGGCCGCACCAGCAGCACGACCACGATCACGAGGAAGGCGACGCCGAGCTTGAGTTCCTGGCCGATCCACTCCTGGGCGTAGCCCTGGGCGAGGTTCTCGACCACGCCGATGATGAGGCCGCCCGCCACTGCCCCGCCCGGCGAGTCGAAGCCGCCCAGCGTCGCCGCCGCCGAGCCGTAGATGAACACGGTGAACATCAAGCCGAGATTGACGTTGCTGTTGAGCCCTGCCATCACCACGCCGCCGACTGCGCCGATGGCGGCAGCCAGGCCCCAGCTGACCATCAGCACCACGTGCGTGCGGATGCCGGCGAGCTTGGCGCTCTCGGTGTTGCTTGCCACGGCGCGCATCGCCAGGCCGAACTTGGTGTGGTTGAAGAGCAGCCACATCAGGAACGAGATCGCCAGCACCAGGCCGAGGATGCCGATGCGCTCGATGCGAATGGACGCCCCGAAGAAGTTGAACTGGTCCTCGGGGTCCGACGGGAAGAGGCTGGGGAAGCGCTGCTGCGTGCTGCCCACCGCCGAGCTGGGCAGCTGCTGTCCGCCCCAGATCGCCCCGGCCAGCCAGTTCAGGAACGTGAACAGGCCGAGCGTGACGATGAACACGGCGAACGGCGACTTCTTGGTGATGGGGCGCACGAGGCCCACCTCGGAGGCTGCGCCGATGACGAAGCCGACGCCCATGCCGAGCACGAGGGCGAACCACACCGGGATGCCCCACTCGCCGAACTGGTACACGCAGTAGGCGGAGAACAACGCCATCTCGCCCTGCGCGAAGTTGAGGTGCCCCGTGCCCCGGTACACGATGACGAGCCCGAGCGCGATCAGCGAGTAGACGCTGCCGTAGCTGAGGCCGTCGATGAGGCGTTGCAGCAAGATCTCCATCAGAACCCCAGGTAGGCCTTTCGGATCGAGTCGTCGGCGCTCAGTTCGGCCGCCGAGCCGCTGGCGACGATGCGGCCGGTCTCGAGCAGGTACACGCGGCTGGCGATGCTCATCGCCAGGTTCGCGTTCTGCTCGACCAGCAGCACCGAGAGCCCCTCGGCGCGGTTGAGCTCGCCGAGCACGCGGAACAGTTCTTGGGTGACGATCGGGGCGAGGCCGAGGCTGGGCTCGTCGCAGAGGAGCAGCGAGGGACGGCTCATCAGCGCCCGTGCGATGGCCAGCATCTGCTGCTCGCCGCCGCTGAGACTGCCGGCGCGCTGCGTGCGGCGCTCGGCGAGGCGGGGAAAGACGCCGAACCACTTGTCGACATCGGCACGGATGCCGGCGCCGTCGCGGCGCGTGTAGGCGCCGCTGAGCAGGTTGTCCTCGACCGACAGCTCGGGGAACGTGCCGCGTCCCTGCGGCACCTGGGCGACACCCGCGCGCACGATCTGGTCGGGTGTGGCGCGGCTAATGGACGTGCCGTTGAACTCGACGATGCCGTCGCGGGCGATGAGGCCGCTGATCGCGCGCATCGTGGTGGTCTTGCCGGCACCGTTGGCGCCGAGCATCACGACGAGTTCGCCGGCAGCGACGTCGAGGTCGATGCCCTGCAGCACCGTCACCTGCCCGTATCCGGCCGTGAGGCCGCTGATACGCAGCGAGCTCATGACGGCGATCCCAGGTAGGCGGCGATGACGGCGGGATCGCTCTGCACCTGCTCGGGCGTGCCGTCGGCGATCTTGCGGCCGAACTCCATGGCGACGACTCGATCGCTGATGCCCATCACCATCGACATGTGGTGCTCGACGAGCAGGACCGTGAGCGAGAACTGGTCGCGGATGCGCTGCACCGTGTGGCCCAGTTCGTCGACCTCGCCGTGCGTGAGGCCGCTCGCCGGCTCGTCCATGAGCAGGAACGTTGGCCGCGCCGCCAGCGCCCGCGCGATTTCGAGTCGCTTCAGCGTGCCGAACGGCAGGCCCATCGCTGGCCGGAACGCAAGGGCGCCCAGGCCAAGCTCAGCCAGCAGGTCGCCGGCGAAGTCGCGCGTCGCCCGGTTCTCCTTCGCTGCCCCGAGCCGGAGAATCGCCCGTGCAAAGCCCACCCTGCCCTGGCTGTGGGCGCCGACCATGACGTTCTCGAGGAGCGACATCGTGGGGAAGAGGGCGAGGTTCTGGAACGTGCGGGCGATGCCCAGCCGTGCGATCGCATGGGCCGGCACGCCCAGCAGTTCGGTGCCGCGATACCGCACCGATCCCTCCTGCGGGTCGTAGATGCGGCTGACGACATTGAACATCGTCGTCTTGCCGGCGCCGTTCGGCCCGATGAGGCCGCAGATGTGGCCCTCGACGATGTCGAACGACAGGCCGTCGAGCGCGACGATGCCGCCGAAGCGCATCGTCACGTCCCGCACCTGCAGGGTCGGATCGGGGGACGCCGCCGGCGCCCTCGACTCGTCTGCGTTCACACGCCACCCCTCCGACTCGTGATCTGCGCAACCTAGCCGCTGCCCGAACCGCCCCGTCCGGTCGTGCACGACCACGCCCGCCGGAGGACCCAGCACCCGTCAGCCGACGGCGTCGGCGGCCTCCACGGCGGCAGCGGCAAGGCGGGCGGCCCGCGTGTCGTTGGCCAGGTTCGCCGCCATGGTGTTCATCACGTAGGCCACTGCCAGGTGCCGCTCGGGCTGGGCGAACGCCACCGAGCCGCCCGCACCGGGGTGCCCGAAGCTGCCCGGTCCGGCGTACTGCACCATCGCGCTCGGCACCATGAAGCCCATGCCAAACGCCGTGGGCAGGATGAGGCACTGATCTGCCTCGCCGTCCGGGGTGACCTGGGTGCGCGCCCGCTCGAGCACGGCCGGGTCGACGAGCCGCACGCCGTCGATCTCGCCGATCGTGGCCGCGTAGATGCGGGCCGCCGACCGCGCCGTGGTGATGCCGTTCCCTGCGGGGATCTCGGCGGCATGCACGTCGCGCCGGTTGAACGTGCCATCACCGGCGAACGCGCCGTTCAGGCTGAGTGCCCGGCCGCCCTTGGTGCCGGGGCCCATGAACATCTCCATCATCTGGCGGACCTGCGGGTCGAGGTCGTCGCCGCCGCCGATCCCCCCGATCATCGGCGAGACACGCGGCTCGAGGTGCTCGGGCAGGCCGATGTGGAACTCGGCACCGACCGGCGCGCAGATCTCGTCGCGCACGAACTGGCCCACGCTGCGGCCGGCTGGGTCGACGCGCCGCACCAGTTCGCCGGCGAGCCAGCCGTAGGTGAGGGCGTGATAGCCGTGTGCCGTGCCGATCGGCCACTCGGGCTCGGTGTCGGCAAGCCGCGCCGTGATGGTGGGCCAGTCGAGTGCCTCGGCGAGGGTGATGTCGCCCTGCACGCTGAACAGCCCGCACTGGTGGCTCAGCAACTGTGCCACCGTGGCCTCGCCCTTGCCCCTGGCCGCGAACTCCGGCCAGTAGCGGCTCACTGGCGCGTCGTAGTCGAGCAGGCCGCGCTGCACGCAGATCGCCACGGCGATGGCGGTGATGCCCTTGGTGGTGCTGAACACCAGTTGCAGGGTGTCGGCGGCATACGGCTTGCCTCGGTCGGCGTCGAACCACCCGCCGGTGAGGTCGACCACCAGCTTCCCGCGGTGGTACACGGCCACCCCGGCCCCGAGATCGGCGCCCTCGCGCAGGTTCTGCTCGAAGGCATCGCGGACACCGTGCCAGCCGGCGGCCACCGTGCCCTCGAGATTGGCGAGGTTCCCCGACCCCACCGTTGCATCTGCTGTCATTGCCTGTCCCCCTTCACTCGTGCCAGTCGAGCACCACGCGCATCGTCGCCTCGAACTGCTCGAACGGCATCGCCGACTTCGTGGAGACGATGAGCTCGGCATCGTCGCCGACGAGATAGCGCAGTTGGCCCGGCTCGTCAGTGACGGCGCGCACGATGACATCGGCAACACGCTGAGGATCGGCCGGCTCGCCGTTCACGAGCCGTCGCTGCGCCTCGCGGAAGCGCTCGAATCGCTGGTGCTCGTCGGTGTCGGGCGTCATCGCCGTGGCGTGGATGCTCTTGTCGCCCAGCGCCGTCGCGAACTGGCCCGGCTCGACCACGCGTACGCGCACGCCGCGCTGTGCGAGTTCGAAGTGCATCGCCTCGCTGAGTGCCTCGACGGCGTGCTTGCTGGCCGCATAGAGGCCGCTATAAGGGGCCCCCACGAAGCCCGCTACCGAGCCGACGTTGACGATGGTGCCGCCGCCGTGCTGCAGGAAGTGCGGCACCACGGCCCTGGCCACGCGCACGATGCCGGTGACGTTGGTGTCGAGCTGGCGGTGTACCTCGTCGTCGGAGAGCAGGTGCACTGCGCCGAACACCTCGATGCCGGCGTTGTTCACCACGGCGTCGAGGCGTCCGCAGCGCTGCACGGCCTCGGCCACGGCAGCGCGAACGCTGGCGTCGTCGCAGACGTCGAGTGCGAGTTCCTCGATTGCCGCGCCGCCGGCAGCGGCGTCGAGCAGCGCCGCCGACGAGCCGGGCCGCCGCATCGTGGCGAACACGCGCCACCCCTGGCGGGCGAAGGCGATCGCGGCGAGTTCGCCGAAGCCGCTGCTGCAGCCGGTGATGAGAACAGCGGGCATGGTCCGGTTCTCAGTCGATGAGTTCGCGCAGGGTCTCGACGGTCTTCACGAGATCTCCGCCGACGGGCGTGATTGAGAGCATCGTGACGCCGGCCTCCCGGTAGGCGGCGATGCGCTCCTTCACGTAACTGCGCGGGCCGACGAGGTTGGTGTTGCGCAGCATCTCGACGGGCACCTTGGCAGCGGCCTCTTCCTTCTTGCCGGCGAGGTAGAGGTCCTGGATCTCGATGGCCTCGTCGACGTAGCCGTACTTCTGGAAGATGGTGTTGTAGAAGTTCTTGTCGCGCGCACCCATGCCGCCGACGTACAGCGCCACGCTCGGGCGGGCGAAGTCGAGGATCTGGTCGCCCGCCTCGCCGGCGAGGCTCTCGTCGATGCCCACCATGCCGCCCGCCGAGATCTCGAGCGGCGCCAGCGACGGATCGCGCTTGGCGATGCCGGCCTTCAGTTCGTTGCCCCACACCTGGTGGAACTTCTCGGGGTCGAAGAAGATGGGCAGCCAGCCGTCGGCGTGCTGCGCGGTGGCCGTGACGCTGAGGCCCATCAGGCTCGCCCACCAGATCGGGATGTCGGGCCGCACCGGGCTGTCGGCGGGGTTGATGATCTTCAGCGCCTTGCCGAGCCCCGTGCCCTCGCCGGCGGGCAGCGGCACGTCGACCGTCTGGCCGTGGAACTCGAACTTCTCCTCGCGCTTCCAGATCATGCGGCACGCCTCGATGTACTCGCGGATGCGCACCATCGGCTTCTCGTACTTCACGCCGTGGAAGCCCTCGACCACCTGCGGGCCGGAGGCGCCGAGGCCGAGGATGAACCGCCCGCCGCTGACGTAGTCGCAGCCAGCCGCGGTCATTGCCATCAGCGCGGCGGTGCGGCTGTAGACGTTGACGATGCCGG
>JBJTRF010000132.1:0-2370 GCA_046076025.1 Ilumatobacteraceae bacterium | reverse complement strand
GCGCGAGCCCGACCTGGTGCTGCTCGACCTTCGCCTGCCCGACATGTCGGGCTTCGAGGTCTGCCGCCAGCTGCGCTCGTCGAGCATCGTGCCGATCATCATCGTCACCGCCCAGACCGATACCTACGACCTTGTCGCCGGCCTCGAGGCGGGTGCCGACGACTACGTCACCAAGCCGGTGGTGCCAAAGGAGCTGGCGGCGCGCATCCGTGCGGCGCTGCGGCGTGTGCACCTGCACGAGGCGGCCGTGCCGTCGTCGGTGGCGCGCTTCGGCGACATCGAGCTGCGGCGCGACCAGGGCGTGGTGCTAAAGGGCGGCGTCGAGCTGAAGCTCACCAAGACCGAGTACCGGCTGATCTGCGAGTTCGCCGACCACGCCAACGTCGTGCTGTCGCGTGACCAGCTGCTCGAGCGGGTGTGGGGCTACGAGTACCTCGGCGACAGCAGGCTGGTCGACGCCCACGTGCGTCGCCTGCGAGTGAAGGTTGAGGACCAGCCCGACGATCCCAAGCTGATCGTCACAGCGCGCGGCATCGGCTACCGCCTCCTGGCCTGAGCCGCGGCGCCCACTGGCCGGCCGGAAGCTCGGGTGACTACGTCATCCACTCGGCGATAGCGCGCTCGTTGTCGCTACCGCCGCAAAACGCGTCACGAACAGACAGCTGGTCGGCATCCGGCCGGTTCTGGCTGTACTTGCCGACTCCTTCGACGTGTTCGACTCGCATCGAGAATCCCCGGATCGCCTTCATCTGCGTGCGGACGTAGTCCTCGGGAGCGTCGTTGATCGACCAAGGATTGCGCTGCGGCGTCTCGAAGCGATCGGTCAGCGTCGAGAGCAGTGCTCGAAACTCCATGTCGTCGGACAGAGGTTGAAGCGTTCCGCGGAGCTGAACGGAGATGTAGTTCAGGGTCGGCACGACCTTGCCGGTCTCCATCTTGGTCGGGTAGAGGCCGGGCGACACGTACGCAACCGGTCCGTCGACGATGAGGAGGGCCTCGGCACCCTCGTCGATGCTGGTGACCTGACGATTCGCTGCGGACAGGTGTCCACGAAGGATGGCCGACCCAGGGTCGGCGTGAATCACGAAGGGGACGACGGAACTCTCGATCGTCGTTCCGACGAGCGTTGTCAGGTGGCCGATGGCTGACCGAGCAGCGAACGAGAGTGCGTCATCTGGCGACATGGCGAAACTGCGCGAAGGGTGCACCGCCACAACGTAGGTCACGCAGGTATCGGCGGGCGGCGAGTCCTAGTCGAGCGGCACGCCCGAGGCTGCACCGTTCGCTGTCAGTGCGGCATGCGCCACGACGGGAGGCGCTTGGCGAAGAACGCGGCGATGCCCTCGGTGGCCTCGTCGGTGGCGAACAGCTGGTCGCTCAGCTCGGCCATGCGGGAGAGGTCGGCCATCGCCGCCGCCGGGTCGCTGCCCGACGGCCGGAGGATGCGGAGCGCAGCGGCCACGGCGCCGGGAGCGCCGGCGATGATGCCGTCGCAGAGGCCGTCGACGATGGCGGCCACGCCGTCACCGTCGGCGGCCACGTGCGTGACGAGCCCGATGCGCAGCGCCTCGTCGGCGCTGAACACCTCGCCGGTGAGAAATGGCGCGGCAATTGACGACCATCCGCAGCGCGCCAGCACGGGCACGCTGATGATCGCCGGCGCAACGCCGATTCGAACCTCGGTGAACGAGAAGTCGACGTCGTGCTGCACGACGGGCATGTCGCAGGCCGCCATCAGCCCGATGCCGCCGGCGCGGACTGGGCCGGTGACCGCGGCGATGGTGGGCACCGGCATTGCCATCAGCCGGTCGATGACGCGTGCGAGTGCGTGGCCGGTGGCGCTGGATGCGCCGTCGACACGTCCGCGTTCGCGCAGGTCGAGCCCGGCGCAGAAGACCGGCGGCTCGTGGCGCAGCACCACGGCGCGCACGACGTGCGCCTCGACGGCAAGGTGCACCACGTCGAGCGCAGCCGACAGGTCGTCGAGCATGGACTGCGACAGGGCATTGCGGGTGGCGGGCGAGGCGAGCACCACTGCGGCCACGGCGCCACCATGTGAGTACTCGAGGCGCACGGCGCTCATGCGGTGATCTCCCGGAGGAACTTCACTGCCTCGTCGCGCTCGCGGGTACGGCGCATGGGCGGCAGCGACTCGACGATCTTCCACCGGTAACTGGCGGTGCCGAGCCGCCGGTCGAGCACGGCGACAACGCCGCGGTCGGCCGACGTGCGGATGAGCCGGCCCACTGCCTGGGCGAGCAGCATCGATGCCCGCGGCAGGTCGATCTCGCCGAAGGCAGACGGCCCGAGCAACTCGCGGCGTGCCGACAGCAGCGGATCGTCGGGACGCGGGAACGGGATGCGGTCGAT
>JBJTRF010000131.1:0-4481 GCA_046076025.1 Ilumatobacteraceae bacterium | reverse complement strand
TGTCGAGCAGCGACGAGGGCAGCCAGTCGGGCGTGGCGCCCGAACTGGGGGCTGCCGGCGCAGCCACCTCGGCGGTGGATGGCGCCGCCGGCCACCGCGCCGCAGGGGCGTCGGCCGGCGCCGGCTGCGAGGCGGGGAGGGTGCGATCCGGCACCTGAGCCGCAGTGAGGCGGGCAGTGCTGGGCGCAAAGCGGTCGGGATCGAGTTCGGCGAGGGCGCGCTCGAGTTCGTCGAGGCGCTCGAGCTGCACCGATGCGTTGACGTCCATCTCGTCGCTCAGCAGCGATTCGATCTCGGCCATGCGCACATTTGCCTTGTCGAGCTTCTCTGCCATGTCGCCGACGGCCCGGTCGAGTTCGATGCGCACGAGCATCGCCTCACCGACGGCGCTCGACATCTGCTGCTTCAGGTCATCGAGGCCCGACTGGTCGATGCCCTTCAGCCGCTGGTCGAAGGTGTCGAGCACCGACTGGAAGCTGGCGATGCGGTCGTCGAGCTCGAGCATGCGATGCGACATTGCGCTGATCGACGCGTCGAAGCCGCCGCCGATGCGGCCGAGCGTGGCCTCGAGCTCGGCGAGGCGCGTGCCCTGCTGCTCGTTGATGCGTGCCTCCATGGCGAGCATGCGGTCGGTGGCGCCGTTCTCGGCGGCCTCGATGCGCTGGGAGACGGCCTGGCTCTGCTCGCTGAGCTGGCGCTGGATGCCCTGGCCCACCTCGCTGAGGGCGTTACGGACAATGACGAGCCGCTCCTCGACGGCGGCAGCGAGCATCTGGTTGCCCTCGTCCATCCGCTGCGAGAGGGCGATGGTGGTGTCGTTGACGTGCTGCACCATGGCCGCCGCCTGCTCGTCGAAGCGGCGGGTTGCCTTGTGGAGGTCGTCGATGCGCGAGTGCGCCGCCGACGTCTGCGCGTCGAGGTGATCGCGCAGTGCGGCGAGCTCGGTGGCATCGACGCCGCCGGCGGGAATCATCTGCACGCGGCGGTCGAGGTCGTCGAGACGCGCCTGCTGGTGCGAGGCGAACATCTGGAGCCGCTCCTCGAGCGCGGTCTGCAGGGCCCGCTGGTAGCTCTCGGCCGACTGCTGCTGTGCTTCGATGCGCTGCACCAGCCCGGTGATGCGCTGCTCGAGCTCGTGCTGCAGCGAGGTGATGGTGACGGCGCTCGACTCACGCACGCCCTCGACCTGCTTGTGGACCGTGGCGAGATACTGGCTGAGCTGCCGCTCGACGACCGAGGCGATGGTCGCTGCCAGCGCGTCGGCAGAGGGAGCAGTGCCGCCCGGGCCGGGGGTGGTGGTCATGCAGTCCCTCCTCGAGGTGGTGGCGGACGGGTGGTGGCGGATCGGTCCCGTTGGGTGGGATGGATGGGCTGGGTGTCTGGGTTCAGTGTGGCCGACAGGTCGGCGTTCGGTGGCGGCGGGTCGTCGAGACAGCCCGTCAACGGGGTAGGTATCGACCAGTCTTGCCCAATCCTTGAGAGATTTTGGGCACTAGGGTGACCGGGTGCGGGTCCACCTCGTCGACGGCACCTACGAGCTCTTCCGCCAGCATTTCGGGATGGCGGTCCGTCACGGCAGCGGCCACCCGTCGGCGGCGGCGGCCGGGGTGGTGGCCAGCACGCTGCAGCTGGTGGTGTCGGGTGCCACGCACGTCGGCGTGGCCACCGATCACGTCATCGAGAGTTTCCGCAATCAGCTGTGGGCCGGGTACAAGACCTCTGAGGGCATGGAGCCCGAGCTGCTGGCCCAGATACCGGTAGTGGAGGATGCCCTCGCATCCTTCGGCTTTACGGTCTGGCCGATGGTCGAGTTCGAGGCCGATGATGCCCTCGGCTCGGCGGCGATGGTGGCCGACGCCGACGACCGCGTCGAGCAGGTGCTGATCGTCACCCCCGACAAGGATCTCGGCCAGTGCGTGAAGGGCCGCCGTGTCGTGCAGTACGACCGCCGCAAGGACGAGATCATCGACGCTGACGGGGTGGTGCAGCGCTTCGGCGTACCGCCGGCGTCGATCGCCGACTACCTCGCCCTGGTCGGCGACTCGGCCGACGGCTTCCCGGGCCTGCCGGGCTGGGGTGCCAAGAGCGCGTCGGCGGTGCTGGCGCGCTATGGCCGGCTCGAGGACATTCCGGCTGACGGCGCGATGTGGGACGTGCCCAACCTCCGCGGCATCGACCGACTGGCGACAACACTGCGCGACCGGTTCGATGAGGCACTGCTCTTCCGCCGCGTGGCCACGGTGGCCACCGACGTGCCGGTGGGCGCGGTCGACGAGTGGCGGTGGACCGGCCCTACGACTCGGTGTGCCGAGGTGGCCGAGGCGCTCGGGTCGCCGGCACTGGTGGGACGAGCCGAGCGCGCCGCCGCATCGCTCGGTTGATGTCGTCGCCGGCGGCGCATCGACCCGAACGGCACTACACCCGCCGGCTGCGGTGACGGCCAGGCGACCTGCGGCACACAGGCGGCACCGTTGAAGGCTGCTCCATTCCTGGCCTGACCTGGTTCCCGGACGCCCGTCGCACAGGGCCCGACCGTCACCGCACCCGGCGGGTGCATCGCTGCGGGCAGCACCCGCATGCGCAGCGAAGCCTAACGGCATACCCGAGACGTGCCGCTACCCTCTCCGCCCTCGGGAGGGATGCGAGAGCGGCCGAATCGGCACGCCTGGAGAGCGTGTGTGGGGAAACTCACCGTGGGTTCAAATCCCACTCCCTCCGCTCATGACACACGCCGTCGACGACAGCGGCGCGGACGATCGCGCGTTCATGGCCCTCGCGCTCGCCGAGGCACAGGCCGCCGAACTGCACGACGACGTGCCGATCGGCGCCGTCGTCGTGCGCGGCGGAGCGGTGATCGCGCGGCGGCACAACGAGCGCGAGCTCACCGGCGATCCCACTGCGCACGCCGAGGTGCTCGCGTTGCGCGACGCAGCGGCGGTGGTCGGGCACTGGCGACTCGGCGACTGCACGCTGTACGTGACGCTCGAGCCGTGCGTGATGTGCGCTGGTGCGGTGGTGAACGCGCGGGTCGGTCGGCTGGTCTACGGCGCACTCGATCCGAAGGCGGGAGCCGTGCTGAGCCTCTACGAGGTGTGCGCCGACGGCCGTCTCAATCACCGGCCGCCGGTGGCGGGCGGCGTGCTCGCCGATGACTGCGGCAGCGTGCTGCGCGCCTTCTTCGCCCGCCGTCGCTGACGAATCGGGCGGTTGGCCCGCTGGGGGCGTCCGCTAGCCTGCCGCACGGAAGGATGCCCGAGTGGCCGAAGGGACACGCCTCGAAAGCGTGCGAGGTGCAAGCCTCCGTGGGTTCAAATCCCACCTCTTCCGCCAGGTGCGACGGCGATGGTGACATCGCAGTGGTAGCGACTCAGCAGACGGCTTCGTTCTCCTGGAGTTCGAGTTTGCGCAAGTAGTCGCTGATGACTTGGGTGGCGCAGCCGTTGGCGCCGTATCCCAGATGCTGTTCGGCGTTCACCACCAGCAGCAAGGCGTTGCCCAAGGTCTGGGCCATGGAGCGCGACCCTTCGAGCGGTGTGGCCGGATCACCGGTGGTTCCCACCACCAGAATGGGCACCAAGGTCGGAGCCGAAACGTCCATCTTCGGATCGAGAGCCTCGGGCCAGAACACACAGGTGTAGTCCCCGATGGTTCCCGGCGAGGATCGCGGCGCGATTCTCGACAGCGACACCGCTTCGGCATCGGCCTGTTCGGGAGTGTTGCGGACCGGATCGTCGGCGCAGGTGATGTTGAGGAAGGCCTCGATCCCGTTGCCGTAGGTCCCGTCGGGTTCGCGTCGGAAGTACTGGTCGAACAGATCGAGAAGGCCGCGTCCGTCGCCCTGGTCGGCATCGGCCAGAGCCTGGGCCAGGACGTCCCAGTACTGGTCGCTGTACATGGCCTCGAGCACCGCCGACAAGGCCATGGCTCGGGTGAGTTCGGGTCGATCGGGGTACGTGGGGATGGGTTGGTTCTCGAGTCGAATCATCAGCCGATCGAAGGCAGCTTCGGCATCACCGTCGTTGTGGAAGCTGCAGTTGCGTCGCGCCGAGCAGTCGGCCAGGAAGGCGTTGATCGAACGTTCGAATCCGGCGCGCTGCAACGTGGCCATTTCCCGGCTGGTGGCATTGGGGTCACCGGCGCCGTCGAAGACCGCCGCCCGCACGGTCTCGGGGTACAACGTGGCCCAGATGGCTCCGAGTTCGCTGCCGTAGGAGAAGCCGAAGTAACTGATGGTCTCCTCGCCGAGGGCCCGGCGGATCATCTCCATGTCCCGCGCCGAATTGTTGGTGCCGGAATACGGAAGGATCGTTCCCGACCTCTCGAAGCAGAGTTCGGTGAACTCCTTCTGCTGATCGAGAGACGCCTGCCGTTCGTCCTCGCTGTCGGGACTGAGATCGCCGCCGGAGAAGAACTCGTCGTAGTCGTCCACGCAATCGATGGCCGGGATCGACTTGCCGGTGCCGCGGGGGTCCCATCCGACG
>JBJTRF010000130.1:0-5221 GCA_046076025.1 Ilumatobacteraceae bacterium | reverse complement strand
CCAGCGCCACGTAGCGGTCGCACCACTCGGGGGCGAGCGACGAGCCCATGTGCGCGTCGAGGTGGGTGACGTCGATGCCGGCGGCGAGCGCGCGGTCGAGCTGCGCTCGCCACTCGGCCTCGACGGCATCGGGGTGGGCGTGCTGGCGCACGTCGGCAACACGGCGCCACATGAAGCCGCGGTCGTCGAGAAGGCCCGACGACGGCCCTGCGCCGCTGACCGGGCCCCAGCGGTAGCCGCGGTGCTCGGACGTGAGGGTGAGGTGGACACCAACGTCGAGTGTCGGGTCGGCGGCGGCCGCCTCGGCGAGGTCGGTGAACCACGGACAGGGCACCATCACCGATCCTGCGCTGATCGTGCCGAGGTGCGAGAGCTCGACAAAGGCTCGATTGGCACCGTGGCACATGCCGACATCGTCGGCGTGGATCACCATGCGGGTGGCTGTCACGGGCCAGACCCTAGTTCCGGTGCCGACGTCGGGTGTCTACGATCACGGCGTGGACCTGCACCACCTTCCCGCCAGCACGCCGGTAGCCGAGATCAGCGACTTCCTCCGACGATGGGGCTACGCCATCGTCGACGATGTCGTCGACCAGGCGACGATGGCCCGCCTCGAGGCAGAAGCCCATCCGTACATCGACCGTTCGGCGCGTGGCCGCGACGAGTACGACGGCCAGCACACGCGCCGCACGGGTGCACTGATCGCGCGGTGCCCGACGGCTCGCGAGCTGGTGATGCACCCGCTGGTGACCGGCACGGTGCAGCACTTCCTCTCGCATGTCACCGCCGTGCAGCTGCACCTGACGCAGATCATCTCGATCGAGCCCGGCGAGACGCAGCAGAAGCTGCACCGCGACCAGATGGCGTTCGACTTCTTCCCGTTTCCCGACGACTACCACGTGCAGTGCAACACGATGTGGGCGCTCACCGACTTCACCATCGAGAACGGTGCCACCCACGTGGTGCCCGGTACGTCGGCAGTGCCCGATGAGGATGGCCTGCGGATGCCAGGCGGCCAGGCCGCGATGCGCCGCGGCAGCGTGCTGTTCTACGACGGCAAGGTGCTGCACGGCGGCGGCGCGAATCGCAGCAGTGCCGTGCGGCGCGGCGTGAACATCACGTACTCGGTGGGCTGGGTTCGACAGGAGGAGAATCAGTTCCTGGCGTGTCCGTCCGACATCGCCCGCACGCTCGACGACGACCTGCTGCGGATGATGGGCTACCAGCAGGGTGCGTTCGCCATGGGCTACGTGGGCGACCAGCAGGATCCGCTGTCATTCCTGCGCGGCGGCACCGAGAAGACGAAGCTCATCCGCGAGATCGACCAGAAGTCGGACGACCACCGCCAGTTCGTCGGCGATCTCGACGGATCGCTCGGCGCCGGATGAGCGCGATGCGATCAGGCCCGCACCGGCCGAGGCCGGGCAGTGGCCTCCGGCTCGATGTCACGCCGGGCGGTGCACAGTGGCGGTTCCTCGGGGCGTCGATCATCGAGGTGCTGCCCGGCTCGCCGTGGCGCAGCAGCAGCGACGGCAGCGAGTTGGCAATCGTGGTGCTGTCGGGCGAGGGTCGGGTGATCGGCGGAGGCCTCGACGTCACCGTGTCGCGACGCTCGGTGTTCGACGAGGTCGGTCGGGTGGTGTATCTGCCGCCCGGCACCGAGTATGCGATCGAGTCGAGCTCGTCGCTGACGGTGGCCATCGGGGCCGCTCCTGCCGAGGGACTCCTGCCGGCGCGCTGCATCGAGCCCGCCGAGATGCGCAGCGAGATCCGCGGCGGCGGCCAGGCCTATCGGCAGGTCGTGCATTCGCTGGCGCACCCGCTGCCGGCAGAGCGGCTGATCGTGTACGAGGTGTACGTGCCCCGCGGCACATGGGCTGGCTGGCCGCCGCATCGGCACGATGGCGTCGACGGCTCGCCGTATCTGGAGGAGACGTACTACTTCCGGCTCGATCGGCCCGAGGGCTACGTGCTGCACCGCAACTTCTGCGACGGGGCCGGGCCGTCTGGCGATGAGTGGTTCGACGAGGTGGCGGTCGCCCGCGACGGCGACCTGGTGTGCGTGCCGATGGGTTTCCACACCTCGGTGGTGTCGCCGGGCTCGAACATGTACTTCCTCAATTTCCTTGCAGGCGAGCTGACGATGGACGAGCGGGTGACGCCGCCGTGCTTCCACAGCGACCACACGTGGATCACTGCCGACTGGGATTCGGGCGCGTGGAATCTGCCCGTGGTCGACCTTCGATGAGCCTCGATTCGCTGCGCGGCAGCGACGGCGTGTTCAGGGTGCTGGCGATCGACCACCGCGAGTCGCTGCAGCGGTTCATCGCCCCACACGATCCGGCCTCCGTCTCTCGCGACTACATCGTCGAGCTGAAGCGCGACCTGATCCGCGCGATCTCACCGCTGGCAACCGGCGTGATGCTTGAGCCCGAGTACTCGATTCCCGACTTGGTGCCCGATCTCGCGCCGAGTGTGGGGTTCTTCGCGGCGCTCGAGGCGCAGGGGTATCTCGAGCGGCCCGGCGAGTCGGTGACGACGATCATGCCCGGCTGGTCGGTCGAGGCGGCGGCGGCGAGCGGCGCATCGTGCGCGAAGTTGCTGCTGCCGTATCACCCCGATCGTCCGCTGGCCGCGTCGCAGGAGGCGGTGGCGACCGACGTGGTGTCCGAGTGCCGGCGGGTGGGCATTCCGGTGGTGCTCGAGCCGCTGTTCTACGACCTTGATGATCCGGCTGACCGGCTGCGCGTGGTGCGCGTCACGGCCGAACGATTCGCAGCACTCGGCCCCGACCTGCTCAAGCTGCCATTCCCCGTCGATCCGGCGGCGGAGGTCTCGGCGGCCGATCGCATCGCTGCCTGCTGCCAGATCACCGAGGCGTGCGCGCAGCCGTGGGCGATCCTGTCGGGCGGCGGCACCTTCGAGTCGTTCACCGATCAGGTGCGTGACGCGATGGCCGGCGGCGCCAGTGGCTTCATGGTGGGCCGGGCGCTGTGGGCGGAGGCCGCACGCGCGACTGGGGCAGACCGCGCCAGGGCACTCGCCGACATCGTGCTGCCACGGTGGCAGGTGCTGGGCGGTCTGTGAGCATCTGCGCCCAGTGACGCCACGTCACTGCGGCACTCGGCTTACGGGCGACCCGGCTTCACGCGACAGAGAATCACTGCACCGTGCACGGGTAGCCTCCACGCAATGGCAGATGACCGACGCTGGGGGTTTCGCACTCGGGCGATCCATGCGGGGGCGCGTCCCGAGCCGGTGACCGGCGCGCGTGCGGTGCCGATCTTCCAGACGACCAGTTTCGTGTTCGAAAGTGCCGACGATGCCGCCGACCTGTTCGCGCTGCAGAAGTACGGCAACATCTACAGCCGCATCAGCAACCCGACCGTGGCGGCGTTCGAGGAGCGCCTTGCCAGCCTCGAGGGCGGCATCGGTGCCGTGGCCACGTCAAGCGGGCAGTCGGCGGAGTTCCTTACGATTGCGGCGCTCTGCAGGTCGGGTGACCACATCGTGTCGTCGGCGCAGCTGTACGGCGGCACGCGCACGCTGCTCGAGGGCACGGTGGCGCGATTCGGCATTGAGACCACGTTCGTGCCGAGCGGCGAGCCGGTCGACATCGCCGCCGCTATCAGGCATACCACCAAGGCGATCTACACCGAGGTGGTCGCCAACCCATCGGGTGCCATCGCCGATCTCGGCGGCCTCGCCGACGTCGCCAGGGCGCACGGCATTCCGATGGTGGTGGATGCCACGATCGCCACGCCGTACCTCTGTCGGCCGATCGACCACGGCGCCGACATCGTGCTGCACTCGGCGACGAAGTTCCTCGGGGGCCACGGCACGAGCCTCGGCGGGGTGGTGGTTGAGTCGGGCCGCTTC
This sequence comes from Ilumatobacteraceae bacterium, assembly GCA_046076025.1. Taxonomy (GTDB): domain Bacteria; phylum Actinomycetota; class Acidimicrobiia; order Acidimicrobiales; family Ilumatobacteraceae; genus UBA668. Next base: position 1,342 of record JBJTRF010000130.1, on the reverse strand, counting down.
GACTGGGGCAACGGCAACTTTCCGCTGATGACCGAGCCGGTCGCTTCGTACGGGGGCCTGTCGTGGTATGGCAACTTCGGTGAGTACGCGTTCTGCACGCGGCTTCGCTCGGAGCAATTGAGAGATGTCGGCCCGGCGCTGTCGCCGTTCAACGCGTTCCTGCTGCTGCAGGGCGTCGAGACCCTCCCGCAGCGGATGGACTCGCACCTGTCGAATGCGCGGGCGGTGTCGTCGTTCCTCGCGTCGCATCCGCAGGTGTCGTGGGTGCGATGGGCGGGATTGCCAGACCATCCGCACCACCACCGGGCGCAGCAGTACCTGCCGCTCGGCCCGGGTGCCGTGTTCTCGTTCGGAGTGAAGGGCGGCCGCGCTGCGGGCCGGCGGTTCATCGAGTCGCTCGAGCTGTGCAGCCACCTCGCGAACATCGGTGACGTGCGCACGCTGGTGATCCACCCGGCGAGCACCACACACCAGCAGCTCTCCGACGAGGCGCTCGCTGCCGCTGGCGTGGGGGCCGACCTCATCCGCATCTCCGTCGGCATCGAGGATGTCGACGACATCATGTGGGATCTCGACCAGGCGCTCGCCGCATCGGCCAAGGACGCCGGGTAGTGGCCTACGTCGAGCCGAGCGCGCAAGAGCGGCTGGCGATGCTGCGGTCGTGCCGCACGATCGCCATCGTCGGTATGTCGGCTGATCCCAGCAGGGCCAGCTACTTCGTGGCCACCTACCTGCTGTCGTCGAGCTGCGACTACGAGCACGTGTGGTTCGTCAATCCGAAGGGTGGCGAGATCCTCGGCCGACCGGTCTATCGCTCGCTTGCGGAACTGCCCGATGCCCCTGATCTCGTCGATGTGTTCCGTCGCGCCGACGACCTGCCTGCCGTCGCAGCCGAGGTGGTGGCGGTGCCGGGTGTGAAGGTGTTCTGGGCACAGCTCGGGCTGTGGTCGGACGAGGCAGCATCGATCGTCGAGGCTGCCGGCAAGCGGGCCGTGATGAACCGCTGCCTCAAGATCGAGCATGCGCGCTTCGCCGGAGGCCTGCACCTCGCCGGCTTCGACACCGGCGTGATCTCGTCCCGTCGCCGCGTCGACCTCTAGCCGGCCGCCCTACGAAGCGACACTCCGCCTGTCCGGTCGCGCCTGTCGTCAGGCCGACCGCTGCGCAGTCGGCACGTCGCACGCGCCAACGGTGATCGTCACGCCATGCAGGCGAGCCAGACCGGTGGCGAGTTCCTCGTCGTGCGTGAGCAGATTCCAGTTGCTGTCGCGAGCGAGGTAGAACTGCTTGAACGGAAGATTTCCCACGGTGTAGCAGCCGAGCAGCGAGGCGAGGTCGAAGG
>JBJTRF010000129.1:0-13812 GCA_046076025.1 Ilumatobacteraceae bacterium | reverse complement strand
AGCGGCGCGACCACCGACAGCGTGAGCGCCTGATCGTCGCTCCGGCCAAGCTCGTCGGTGACGAGCACCGTGATCGGATAGGTGCCAGGCGTGGCAACGGTGCACGACAGCACACCGCCCGCGCTCAACGTCGCACCAGCTGGCAGCGAGCCGTTCGATATCGACCATGTCCGCACACCCGCACCGCCCGATGCCGCGAGCGACACGCTGAATGCCGAATTCGCCGTCATCGTGTTGAGCGACGTCGTGGTGATCGTCGGCCCGTCAACGACCGCAATCGACAGTGACCGAGTCGAGGACCGGCTCGCCGTGTCCCTTGCGACCACGGTGAACGTCGAAGTACCAAGCGTCGTCGGCGTGCCGCTGATGACCCCGGCGGTCGACACCGAAAGGCCCGCCGGTAGCGAGCCAGTGACCGACCACGTGTAGACACCCGTGCCGCCCGTGGCCGCCAGCGTGGCCGAGTACGGATAGCCGATGCCGCCGTTCGGCAACGACGCAGTGGTGACCACGAACAGCGGGTCGATCGCCAACGACAGAATCTGGTCATCGGTGCGACCGATCGCATCGGTGACGAGAACCGTGAACGTCCACGTGCCAACGGCCGTCGGCGTGCCCGAGACGACGCCCCCCGTCGACAGGGTCAGCCCCGTCGGCAGCGTGCCCGCCGACAGCGACCATGCGAACGGCGACGTGCCATTCGACGCCGACAGCGTGCGCGACACGGCGATGTTGACGGTGCCGTTCGTCAGCGTCGCCGTCGAGATCACTGGCGCTGCCGATAGCGAGATCGACATCGACCGCGTTGCCGACTGCGAGGCGGCATCGGTGACCGTGAAGGTGATCGTGAAGGTACCCGTCACGGTTGGTGTGCCCCAGAGTTCGCCCGACGCCGCCGTCAGATTCAGACCGGCCGGCAGCGAAGTCGACGACCACGAGTAGGGGGCCGTGCCATTGAGCGCTGCCAGCGTCGTCGAGTACGACACGTTCTGGCCACCTGCCGGCAGAGACGTCGTCGAGATGTACAGCCCCAGCTCGACGGTGAGGCTGAGCGCCGCCGATGCGGTGCGTCCGGTTGCGTCGACGACCCGAATCGTCGGCGTCGACGTGCCCTGCACTGTGGGCGTACCTGACAGCACGCCAGATGTCGGCGAGAGCGACACTCCGGCCGGCAGCGAACCGGCGGTGACCGACCACGTGTAGGGAGCGGTGCCGCCCACCACCTCGAGCGTTGACGTGTAGGGATTCTGCACGAATGCATTCGGCAGGGTGGACGTGGCGATGGCCGGATCGCCGGTAGCCGCTGTCGAGCAGCGCAGCGAGGTGCGGTCGCCAATCGTCGAGCGGTTGAACCCGACGAGAGTCCCGTACTGCCCGCTCGGGCTCTCGACGCCGATGGTCGCCGAAGCACCGCGGTCGTAGGTGGTGTTGCCGAATACCGAGTCGAGGTAGTTGAACTGCACGGCGCCCGTGGCCTCGTCGAGCGCCGCCTGGAACGTGACGGCGCTGCCGGCCACCGAGTAGTGGGGCACGTTGACCCACGACACAACGAACGTGCGATTCGGCGCCGAGCCGACGGTCTTTGTCGACACCGTGCCGCCCACGCCCGGATTGAGGTCGTCCCACATGGCCGAGATAAGGCCGTCGGGAGCGCCGATTACGGGAATCGAACCATTGGTATACGCGGTGGCCCCCGAGCCGAAGGTGATGAGGCCGTTCGAGCCGACGACGACCGAGTTGAACTGCTCGCCGTAGTAGGTGAACGTGAAGGGCAGGACCACTGTCGACGAGGAGTCGTCAGACATCGACAGGGTTGACCCATCAGCGGCGTCGACCCAGCTGTAGGCGACTGCGCCGCACGCGTACGGCGCCGGCGCCGCATCAGTCGTCGCCCCTGCCACGTTGGTCCAGCCGGTCACGCTGTTGCCGCTGCCGGTGTCGAAGCGGTTGCCGGCACGGACGCGGAAGCAGTACGCGGTGCTCGGCTGTAGGCCTCCGACGATCGTCGAGGTGCTGTTGGCACCGAGCGTGGCCGCCGCCGACCACGTCGTGCAGGCACCAGTCGACTGCTGCACCTCGTGATACGTCTCGAAGGAGGTACCGTCGATCCAGTCAAGGCGAATCGCCATTGCCGACTGGGTGGTGGCGGCCAAGCCGCTCGGGGCACCGGTCACCGGCTGCGCCGGAGCGGAGCACAACCCTGCCATGACACCCACGTCGAGCCGGCCGCCCGTCACCGTGATGCCGCTCATCGACGTCGTCGATCGCGCCGAGTCGAGCACGGCACTGCGCAGACCGGCAGCGCTGAGCGTTGGGTCCATCGACGCGCACAGCGCAACAGCGCCACTCACGTGGGGCGTCGCCATCGAGGTTCCGCTGTATGCGCCGTACGAGCTGCCGGGCAGCGTCGAGTTCACGCCCACACCCGGCGCGCCGATGTCGACCATCGTCGCCCCGTAACTGGAGAACGACGCCTTGGCACCGGTCGAGTCGATCGCGGCCACGGTGATCATGCAGTCCCAGCCGCGCGGGGCGCCCGCTGCGGTGGTGACGCACTGATAGTTCGCCGGGTAGTACGAGCCAGCGTCGTTGTTGGCATTCGAGTTGCCGGCGGCAGCAACGAACAGGATGCCGGCATCGCCGCCGCGGTTGATGGCGTCGAGCAGTCCCTGGCTGAAGCCGCCGCCGCCCCACGAGTTGCTGGTGGCGACGATGTTGAGGCCGAGCCGGTTCTTCAGCCCGGTGATGTAGTCGACGGCGAGGATGGCATTCGCCGTTGTGCCCCCCGCCGAGCCGAGGAACTTGGCGGAGATCAGGGTGACGTCCCAGTTCACGCCTGCGACGCCGATGCCGTTGCCGCCGACCCCGCCGATCGTGCCCGACACGTGCGTGCCGTGGTCGTCACCTGCGCCGTCGAACACCGAGTTGTTGTTGCCGTCGAAGTCCCACCCGTTGATGTCGTCGACATAGCCGTTGCCGTCATCGTCGACGCCATTGGCGGGATCCGCGGGGTTGGTCCACGTGTTGGCCGCCAGGTCGGGGTGGTTGATGTCGATGCCCTCGTCGATGACGCCGATGTACACCGACGACGAGCCGATGTCCCCAGCCTCCCATGCCTCGCCCGCCTGGCTGCCGAACTGGTTGACCGTGGGCGTCGCATCGCCGTACATGCCCCACAGCGAACCATTGGTGTACAGAGGATCGTTCGAGGCGAACGCCGAGTGCACGACGTAGTTGGGCTCGGCGTACCTGACGTTGGGATTGCGGTCGAGTGCGGCCAGCGCTGCGGCGGTGGAGCGACCACCGGCCAGGCGGACGAGCGCCGCATCGCCGTCGAGTGGCGTCAGCTGGCGCGATGCCGCGGCGCCGATCGACGCCAGTGCACGGCCGCGGACGTGGGCCGGCGTGCCGGGAACGAAGCCGACGATCACGTCGCCCTCGACGAATTCGGCGGCGAGCCGCGGATCCTTCGCAGTGGCAGCCGGCACCGGAGTTGCCGCCGTCGCCATCGACCCGCTGCCGGCGACCACCGCCACCGACACCACGGCGGCGAGCACCGCCGCCGATCGACGCCGACGCGCCACCGTGCTTGCCCGCAGACCCCGCTGCTCCATCTGGCTCGACACCTCTCCTGGCGCGCCCCGAACCGCCGCACGACGCGCCGATCGGGCATGGCTGACCCTACCGCTCGGTCATCGGCACGATCCCCGCCTGACTGGACCGTTAATTCAGGAAACATCGCATGCGGCCGAGCTGCAATATCCCCACTGGCATGTCCGCTCCACGTAGCGTCACTGCCCATGCGCCGCCACGCCGTCCACCAGTACCCCGCCCCGATGCAGGTCGCCCGCCAGCAGCGACGCCGAGCCCGTTGGCGTCGGGTTGCGGGTACCGCAGCACTCGCTGCCCTCATCACCCCGGCCACGGCACTCGCCGCCAGGCCAGTCGAGTCCGGTGACGTCGCGCCCATGTCGATCATCGCCGTCACCACGACTGCCGATGTCGTCGCCAGCGATGGCCAGACCTCGCTGCGCGAGGCCATCTCGCAGGCGAACAGCACTGCCGAGGTCGACACCATCAACCTCGCTGCAGCCACGTACGTCATCTCGATCGGCTGCGGCGGCAACGACGACGCCAACGCCGGCGGCGACTTCGACATCACGGCATCCGACCCCGTTTCGATCGAGGGGCCGTCCAGCACGAGTCGGGCAACGATCACGCTCGACGCCTCGTGCACCAACGAGCGACTCATCGACGTACGCGGCCTTGGTGCCCTCATCGTGGCGAACGTCGACCTCGTCGGCGGCCAGGCACCCGATGCGGCAGTCGCGAATGCCAACGGTGCCAACGGCGGCGCCATCCGCTCGAACACGGCGCCGCTCACGCTCGTCAATGTCGACCTCGACGGCAACTCGGCCGGCGACGCCGGCCTCGCATCGACGGGCAACACCAACGGCGGCAAGGGCGGCGCGATCTACACGGCCGCTCGCCTCACCCTCACCAACGTCGCCGCCACCGACAACCGCGCCGGCGACGGCAGTCTCGACAGCGCCAACCTGCAGGAGAGTGGCGGCGGCTATGGCGGAGCGATCGCCGTCTTCGAGGCCGACTCGGCCACGGTCACCATCACCGACTCGCAGTTCAACGGCAACCGAGCCGGAGACGGTGCCGACTCGACGGGGCTGTGGGGATCGGCCGGAGGCTCGGGTGGCGCCGTGTGGATCACGGCACCCACGGTGATCGTCACCGGCAGCGAGTTCGCCGACAACCGCGCCGGCAACTCAGGCAGCACCACCGCCGCCAACGGCCGCCAGGGCGGCGAGGGCGGCGCCCTGCGCCTGCAGTCGAACGACGTCACCATCGCCGACTCCAAGTTCAACAGCAACAGCGCCGGCGACGGCTCATCGGCCCAGTCCAACGTCGGCAATGGCGGTGGAGGCGGCGCCGTCAACCTCAGCATCAATGGTGTCGGCACGCTGGCAGCGACGATCACCAGCAGCATCTTCAACTTCAACAGCGCCGGCGACGCGGGCGACTCGGCGACGACGTCCGGCATCGACTACGGCGCGTTCGGCGGCAGTGGCGGGGCGATCAAGACCACCGGTCCGCTCAACCTCGACATCGAGTCGTCGTCGTTCTCGTTCAACCACGCCGGCAACGGCAGCGATGCCATTGCCGATGGCGGCACCATCTACGGCGGAGCCGGTGGCGACGGCGGCGCCGTGTACAACTGGGGCAGCACCATCACCGTCACCGGATGCGACTTCTCGTACAACTACGCCGGCAACGGGGGCGTCGGCACTTCGGGCGACGGCGGCGGCGCCGGCGGCGGCGGCGCCCTTGCCGGCGACCACTACGCCCTGTACCGGTCAGCGCTGTCCGTGGCGAAGAGTGTCTTCACCGGCAACGTCGTGGGATCGCGTGCCATCGACGGCGGCACGTCGACGGGCAGTGGCAGCGGCGGCGCCATCTACTTCAACAGCAACAGCACCAAGAACTTCAGCGTCGACTCGTCGCTCTTCAGCCTCAACCTCGCTGCCGCAGGCACCGACGCCTCCGGGCGGGGCGGCGCCATCTTCCTGAACGGCAACGTGCCGAGCGTCATCACGTCATCCACCTTCTCGGGCAACGCCGCTGCCGAGGACGGCGGCGCGCTCTACGTGAGCGGCAGCACGCCACTCGACATCACCTATGCCACCATCACCGGCAACAGCGCGCCGCTGACAGGCTCGTCGGCGATCGCCGACGACGGGGGTACGACGATCACGGTGGGTGCCACGGTGATCTCCAACGGCGGCGCCGGCACCGGACCCGCGTGCAACCTGTCGCTCACGTCCGCCGGCCACAACGCCGAGCTCACCACGTCCTCCTGCACCGACCTGAACGACGCCACCGACGACCTCGGCGTGGCGGCCAGCTCGCTCGGTGCGATGGCCGACAACGGTGGCACGGCCGGAAACACCCGCCTTCCAGCGGTGGGCGGCGCGCTCCGCGATGCCATCCCCGCCGCCCATGCGCTCTGCACCACGCCGCCGGCCGACCAGCGCGGCGTCGCCCGGCCCGCTGGCGGCTCGTGCGACATCGGCGCCGCCGAGGCTGTCACCACGGTCACTGCAGCCGACGACAGCGTCGAGGTTGTCTACGGGGTGGAGACGTCACTCGACGTGCTCGCCAACGACAGCGGCACCTCCAGCGATACCGACTTCGCCGCCGCCACCGACCTCGTCATCAGCGACGTCGGCGCCTCGGCTGGTGGCACCGCATCCACCGACGGCTCCACCATCTCGTACACGGCGGACTCGCCGATCGGGCACTCGTTCACCTACACCGTGTGCCACGACGTCGAGGGCGGGGTCTGCGACACCGCAACGGTGAACGTCGCCATCACCACGCCGCTGCTCAACACCGTCGGGCCGCTTCGCCTCGTCGACACCCGCCCCGGCTACGCGCAGGGTGCCATCAGCGTCACCAAGGCACTCGTCGGCGGCGCCTCGATGCTCACCCTGCAGGTTGCCGGCGCCGCCGGCGTTCCCGGCGAGGGCGCATTGGCGGTGGCGCTCAATGTCACCTCCACCCAGGCGACAGGTCCCGGCTTCATCACGGTGTACCCGTGCGGCACCCGCCCGACGGCATCGAGCCTCAACTTCATCGCCGGCCGCACGGTGGCCAACAACGTCGTCGTGCCCATCTCGGCCGACGGCGAGATCTGCGTCTACGCCAACACACCCACCCACGTGGTCGTCGACATCAGCGGCTGGTTCGCCGTCGAGGCCGGGTTCGGCCCTGTCGGCCCCATTCGCCTCGTCGACACCCGGCCCGCCTACCTGCAGGGCGAGATCACCGTCACCAAGCAGCTCGTCGGCCCAACGACGCCGCTCGAACTCGACATCGCCGGAGTCGCCGACATTCCTTCGGAGGGCGTCGCCGCCGTCGTGCTGAACGTCACCGCCACGCAGGCCACCGGCCCCGGGAACCTCAAGGTGTATCCGTGCAGTCCGGTCCCGTCCACCTCGAGCGTCAACTACGTGCGCAGCACCAGCGTCGCCAACGGGGTCATCGCCCCGCTCACGCTCGACGGCCGGCTCTGCATCTCGGCGTCGACACCGACACATGTCATCGTCGACGTCAGCGGCTTTTTCCTCATCGGCAGCGGCGTCGAGCGGTACGGGCCGGAACGCCTGGTCGACACGCGTCCCGGCTACGCGCAGGGCATCATCTCAGTGTCGAAGACGGCGGTCGGTGGCCTCGCCGAGCTGCGCATCGACCTCTCAAGCGTGATCGGCGCCGTCGACGTCAGTGCCGTGATGCTGAACATCACCGCCACGCAGACCACGGGGTCCGGCTTCGTGACGGTCTACCCGTGCGGCGTTCGCCCGATCGCCTCCACGCTGAACTTCGTGGCAAGGGTGAACGTGGCCAACGGCGCCATCGCCGTGCTGTCGCCCGACAACGAGATCTGCGTCTACGCCAACACCACCACCCACGTCATCATCGACATGAGCGGCTACTTCGGGCCGCCATCCGTCACCTGACGGAGCCGCACAGCGCTGCGCGGAAACGGGGCGCATCGTCCACAATGAGGGGCAGATGCCGGTCGGGCAACCGTCGCCCGAGTCGGCACCCTGACCCGATGACACCCACTGCGCCGATCCCCAGTCCCGACACCTTCCGCACCTATCCGAAGGTGCTGCTGCACGACCACCTCGACGGCGGGCTCCGGCCCGCCACGGTTGTCGAGCTCGCTGCCGAGTACGGCTACCGCGGCCTGCCCACCAACGACATCCCGCAGCTCGCCACCTGGTTCCACCGCGGCGCGAAGCGCAACGACCTCGTGCTGTACCTAGAGACGTTCGCCCACACCGTCGGCGTCATGCAGCACCGCGATGCCATCGAGCGCGTGGCGTTCGAATGCGCGCAGGATCTCGCCGCCGACGGCGTGGTGTACGCCGAGGTTCGATTCGCCCCCGAGCTGCACACCGAGGGCGGCCTCACGCTCGACGAGGTGGTGACCGCCGTGCTCGCCGGATTTGCCCGCGGCGCTGCAGGCACCGACCTCACCATCAACGCCATCCTCTGCGCGATGCGCACGGCTGCCCGCAGCCTCGAGATCGCCCAGCTCGCCACCAGGTGGCGCGATGCCGGCGTCGTGGGCTTCGACATCGCCGGCGCCGAGGCCGGCCATCCGCCCACCCGGCACCTCGACGCCTTCCATCACGTGCAGCACGAGAACTTCCACGCCACCATCCACGCCGGCGAGGCGTTCGGGCTGCCCAGCATCTGGGAGGCCGTGCAGCTGTGCGGTGCCGAGCGGCTCGGCCATGGCGTGCGCATCGTCGACGACATCGCCGGCGAGCCCGGCAAGGAGGTGCTCGGCCGCCTCGCCACCTTCGTGCGCGACCGCCGCATCCCCCTCGAGATATGCCCCACCAGCAACGTCAACACGGGTGTCTGCCCGTCGATCGAGCAGCACTCGATCGGCATGCTGCGCCGCCTCCGCTTCCGCGTCACGGTCAACACCGACAACCGGCTGATGAGCGACACCTCGATGAGCCACGAGTTCGCGCAGTTGGCCGGGGCGTTCGGCTGGGGAATCGACGACTTCGAGTGGGTCACGGTGAACGCCGCCAAGAGCGCATTCGCCCACTTCCCCGATCGGCTGCGCGTCATCAACGGCATCGTCAAGCCGCGCTACGCACTCCTGCGCGCCGCGCAGACCGTGGGCCAGGGGTAGCTCGTGCAGGCTCGCCGGCCGACATGACGAGGTCATCGAGTCCGTCGCCGGCACCGTCGCTCGGCCTCCGCGAGAACATCGCCCAGTTCTCGCTGCTCGTTGCCGTGAACGCGCTCGTCGGCGGCATGATCGGCCAGGAGCGCACGGTGCTGCCGCTCATTGCCGATGCCGAGTTCGGCCTCGGCGCCTACACCGCCGTCCTCACCTTCATCGTCGCATTCGGCCTCGTGAAGGCCGCCACCAACTTCGCCGCCGGCACGCTGTCGGATCGCTACGGCCGCAAGCCGGTGCTCGTCGCCGGATGGCTGATCGGCCTGCCGGTCCCGCTGCTCATCATCTGGGCTCCCTCGTGGTCGTGGGTGGTGTTCGCCAACGTGCTGCTCGGGGTCAACCAGGGGCTCACCTGGTCGACCACGGTCATCATGAAGATCGACCTCGTCGGACCGGCGCGGCGCGGCCTCTCGATGGGCCTCAACGAAGCGGCCGGGTACGGCGCCGTCGCGGCAACCGCGCTCGCCACGGGATGGATCGCGCAGGAATGGGGCCTGCGGCCCGAGCCGTTCTTCCTCGGCATCGCCTATGTCGCGCTGGGCCTCGGGCTGTCGGTGTTGGCGGTGAGGGAAACGCACGGCCATGTCGCACACGAGGCCGCCCATCACGAGTCGGCCGCCGCCGAGTCACTCACCACCAGGCAGGTCGTCCATCGCACCTCCCTGGGCGACCGGTCACTGTCGTCGTGTTCGCAGGCCGGGCTGGTCAACAACCTCAACGACGGCCTCGCGTGGGGTCTCTTCCCGATCTTCTTCGCCAGCGCCGGCCTGACGGTCGGCCGGATCGGGGTGCTCGCCGCCCTCTACCCGGCGGCATGGGGTGTCGGCCAGCTGTACACCGGCGGGCTGTCGGATCGAATCGGCCGCAAGCCGCTGATTGCCGGCGGCATGACGGTGCAGGCTGCCGCGCTGGCGTGGATGGCGGCGGTGTCGGGATTCGCGGCGTGGGCCGCTGGTGCCGTCGTCCTCGGCATCGGCACGGCGATGGTGTACCCCACGCTGCTCGCCGCCATCGGCGACGTCGCCCATCCGTCATGGCGGGCTCGCGCCGTGGGTGTCTACCGACTGTGGCGCGACGGGGGGTTCGCCGTCGGTGCCCTGCTTGCGGGTGCGCTGGCCGATCTCGTCTCGGTCGAGGCCGCGATCCTGACGGTGGCGGCACTCACCGCCGCGTCGGGCGTCGTCGTCATGGTGCGCATGGATGAGACGCTCCCGCCCACAGCAACTCGCTGAAGTCGGCCGCGGCGCCTACTCCACTACGCGCAGGGTGCTCGGCACGTCCATTCGCAGTAGGCGGCGCATCGTCAGCAGCGGCGCCACTGATACCGCCACCACGCCGAGCACCACTGCCGTCAGCACTGTCGTGCCGCTGATGATCGTCTCGAGGGCCATGTCGGGCATTGTCGTCCGCCACATGCTGCTCATCATCCACCTGGTGAGTCCCGCGCCGGCACCAAGACCGATCGCCGTGCCGATGAGCCCGTACAGCAGTCCCTCCGCCACCTCGAGGGTCACCACCCGCGTCACGGGCAGGCCGAACGCGAACAGGGTCGCCCGCTCGTGCGCCCGCTCGTCGGCGTTGATGCTCGTGGAGTTGTAGGTCATCGCTAGGGCGAGCAGCAGCATGAACGCCTCGGCGATGCGGAAGATGCCGGTGAACTCCCGCAGGACGTCGCGGAGCACGTCGATCGAGGCACGGGCGGGCACCGCCGAGCCAACGCCCCGCATGTCGAACAGCTCGCGCTGCACCTCGTCGACCGTCGATCCATTCGTCGGCACCACGAACAACTGGTTCGCCAGGCCCTCGGCACCGAACGCTGCCAGAACCGAGCGATCGACATAGGCGCTGAACCGGAACGGACTCGGATGCACGCCCACCACCTCGACCTCGCTGGTTGCGGTGGTGAAGCCGGCGGCCGTGCGCACCGGGTGTGTCAGCGCCACCACGTCGCCGACCGCCACGCCGAGGTCGTCTGCTGCCGACTGGGCGATGACGATGCCGGGGCGGGTGATGTCGCCCGACACGCTGGGACGCCACAACCCGCCGTCGAGGTCGAGTGCCTCGAGCACGATGTCGAATCCCTCGACGGACGAGGTGCCGCCATCCGACGCAACTGTCGCTGCGGGGGCAAGGCGCGCGCCCACCTGCAGCACGGGTGACACCGCGCCCACGCTCGGCGCAGCCGCCACGGCGGCCACTCCCTCGTCATCCTCGGTGACAACCGACTGCAGGGCCACCACCACGCGGTCGGGATGCGCGCCCAGCACCTCGGCCTCGTTGCGGAACATCGTGCCGGTGAACGAGTCGATCATGCCGAGGATCGCCACCAGCGTGGCAATCGTTGCGCCGAGCCCCACGGCGGTCAGCAGTGTCCGCCGCGGCGTGCGCAGCACGTTGCCCAGCGGCATGCGACGGAACGCGCTGCGCGGCCACGGCAGACGACGCAGCATTCTCGACATGCCGCTGCGGCTGTTGCGGTGCACGGTCACGATCGCGTCGACTGGAGTCATCCGCACGGCACGCCACACCGGCCACGCCGACGCAGCGAGCGGGATGACAAATCCGAGAGCCGCGCCCTGCGCAAAGGGCGTCCACTGGAAGTCGGTGATCCACACCGGCAGCGGCAGGGCCTCGGCGAAGATCGGCCGGATCAGTGCCACCGACAGGGCACCCACGCCGATGCCCAGCAGCACGCTGGCCACGGCCGTCTCCACGCCGACGAGCATCGGCCGCACGGCAAGCTGCCGCCGCGTTGCGCCCAGCGCCATGCCGATTCCCAGTTCGCGCCGCTGCGCATCCACCATCCGCGCCGACAGGTTGAAGGCGCCCAGCGCCGCACCGCCGAGGATCAGCGCTGCGAAGATCCGCCAGAAGCGGGCGTCAGAGTCGATGTCGTCGTACAGCAGCCGATAGGTGGCGTCGTCCTGCCGTGTCATCACCGTCACGCCGAGGCCGACCGAGGACTCGTCGAAGAGCCCCTGCACCTCGGCCTGCGCCGCGTCGACATCGATGCCGCTGCGGAGCGAGATGACGAGATCGTTCACACGACCGGGGCGCATCGACATCTGCTGCGCGCTCTCGAGCGACATGAACAGCGCGGCGAAGTTCGCCTCGGCGAACAATCCGCCCTCCTCCTCGGTCACGTAGAAGTACTCCGGCGACATGCCGATGCCGACCACGTCGACAGTCGATGCCGTGCCGCCGCCGAGCCGCACCGTGCCACCGGCATCAAGCCCGTAGAACTCGGCGAAGTTGCGCTCGAGCACGGCCGTGGGCTGCCCGTCATCCTCGGGTAGCAGCGCTCGACCGTCGCCGTCGCCGACGATGGCCTTCATCAACGACGGTCCCCCGCCCGTGATGTCGAGACCGATGATCCGACCAGGTACCAGGATCGTCTGCTCGTCGGTCGATGCATCCACCTGTGTGCCCACCACGAGCCGCTCCTCGGCATCGGCCACGATGCTGCGGTCGGCAAGGCCGTCGAGCACCGCCAGCATCGAGCCCTGCGGGGCATCGAGACCTTCGGTGCTCCGCACCCGCAGGTCGTACATGCCGGCGGCGGCGAACGAGGCGTCGTTGCTGATGCGCCGCCATGTCGACGTACCGCTGAGCGACGAGTACAGGCCGGTGCCGATGGCGATGACGAGTGCGATCGCCGCCACCTGCACCCACTTGCGACGGAGGTCGCGCAGCGACCATCGCAGGACGAACACCGGCGTCACGGGCTACCAGCGCAGTGTCGAGACGTCGGCGGTGCCGCCGACGGGTGGCCCATCGCTGACGACGCGCCCTCCGCTCAGCTCGATCACGCGATCGGCCATCCGCGAGATCTCGCGATTGTGCGTCACCACGATCACGGTGTGGCCCTGCTGCGCCAGATGCTGCAGCACGCCCAGCACCTGCACGCCGGTTCGAAAGTCGAGGTCGCCGGTCGGCTCGTCGGCGACGAGGATCGGGTTGCCGGTGGCCAGCGCCCGCGCGATGGCGACCCGCTGCTGCTCGCCACCCGACAGCTCGCTCGGATAGTGGTGGCGGCGACCGGCCAGACCAACCTTGTCGAGTGCCGCTTCGGCGGCTGCTCGCGCACCCCGGCGTCGGCCGCTGATCTCCACGGCGCACTGCACGTTCTCCAGCGCCGTCAGCGCAGGGAAGAGATTGAACGTCTGGAAGATGAATGCCACCGTCTCGCGACGGAGCCGGAACAGTTCACCGCGTCGGGCACGACCGAGCTCGCGCCCGGCGACCTCCACCGTGCCGGCCGTCGGCACGTCGAGCGCGCCGATGATGTTCAGCAGCGTGGTCTTGCCGCTGCCGGAGGGCCAGAGCACCACCACGAACTCGCCGGCATCGATCTCGAGGTCGACATCGCGCAGTGCATGCACCGTGCCGGTGCCCACCTCGTAGGCCCGCGACACCCCGGCCAGCCTGACAGCGGTCTTTGACCCGGGTCGGTGACCGGCGTGCGGCGCCGCAGCGGTGTCGTGGTCGACCGGCACCGCACCATCGTGGGCATCGGTCGCGACGGCGGCCAGTGCCGATGGTCCCCGTGACAGCCCACACTTTGTCATGACATACTGACAATCAGTGACCGATCTCGACCTCACGCTCGACCGCACGAGTCCCGTGCCGCTGTACCACCAGGTCGCCGCCCAGCTGCGTGCCGCCGTCCACGACGGCCGTGTGCCACGCGGATCGTTCCTCGACAACGAGATTGCCCTCGCCCAGCAGTGGCACCTCTCGCGGCCCACGGTCCGCCGGGCCATCCAGGATCTCGTCGATGCCGGGCTCCTCGTGCGACGCCGCGGCGTGGGCACGCAGGTGGTCGACGACCAGGTGCGGCGCCGCTTCGCCCTCTCGAGCCTGTGGGACGACCTCGCCGCCGAGGGCCTCGAGCCCACCACCGCGGTCATCGAGCTCAGCCGGGTGGCGGCCGACGACGAATGCGCCGATGCCCTCCACGTGCAGCCCGGCGACGACGTCGTGCAGATGGTGCGGGTTCGCGCCGCGGGCGGCCAGCCACTCGCCGTGCT
>JBJTRF010000128.1:0-3359 GCA_046076025.1 Ilumatobacteraceae bacterium | reverse complement strand
GCCGGCAGTGCCCTCGACGGCGATGACGACGCCGCCGACACCGCGGGCGTCGAGCGTGAAGCAGATGGTCTCGTGCACGAGTGGTTCTCGCAGGGCGAGGCCGATGACGGCGAGTGCGTCGGCTGCGCAGCGCACGGGCGCGGGCTCGGTGGCGTGGCAATGGCCGGACTGGTGGGGGTGCATGGCTTCCTCGTCTGCTCGGGGCCCCGGGGGGCTGGCTGCGGGGAAGCGAGGGCGACGGTACGCGCGGGGTGTCACGGGGATGCCGGCGGGCTGCCGCGGTAGGGTCGGCGCATGGCCGACGTGACCATCTACCACAACCCGCATTGAAACTCGTCGAGCAATGCCGTGCGCATTGCAGAGGAACTCGGCGTCGACCACGAGGTGGTGCTGTACATCAAGACGCCGCTCGACGAGGCCGCGCTGCGCGCCATCATCGCCAAGCTCGAGGACCCCGTCACCGACCTGGTGCGTCGTGACAGCATGTGGGCGAAGCTCGGCCTTACCGATGCCGACGCAGCGACACCCGACCAGGTGGTGGCGCTGCTCGTGCGGCACAAGCAGCTGCTGCAGCGGCCGGTCGTGGTGACGCCCACGAAGGCCATCATCGGCCGACCCAAGGAGCGCATTCGCCAGCTGCTCAGCGGCGCGTGACCGCACCTGGCGCGCCCGAGACGCGGCGGGGCTGGCGGCTCCTGCGCAGCGTGCTGCGACCGCAGTGGCGCGGACTCGCCGTCGGCGTGCTGGTGGGCGTGCTGTGGAGCCTCGGCAAGGTGGCCGTGCCGGCACTCACCAGCCGGGCACTCGACCGCGCCGTGCTCGGCGACGGCCCGCTGGCGCTGTGGGTGGTGCTCATCGCGTCGATGGGCGTCATCGCCGGTCTGTTCACGGCGTCGCGTCGCTGGTTCGCCTTCCGCGAGAGCCGGCTCACCGAGACGGTGCTGCGCGAGCGGCTCTTCGGCCACATCGTGCGCCTGCATCCCGGTTATCACGACCGCACCCAGACTGGGCAGTTGATGAGCCGCGCCTCGAGCGACCTGCAGCAGGTGCAGGGGTTCGTCGTGATGATCCCTCTCACTGCGTCGCACGTCGTGATGGTGGTGGCCATCGTCGCCATCCTCGTCGTCCAGCAGCCGCTGCTGGCACTCATCGCGCTCTCGCCGCTGCCGCTGCTGAACGTGCTCGCTACTCGGTTCTCGCGTCGCATCCACCCGGCAGTCGTCGGGGTGCAGCAGGCGCAGGCGCGGCTCGCCACCGTGGTGGAGGAGTCGGTCAGCGGCGTGCGCGTGGTGAAGGGGTTCGGTGCCGAGCGGGTAACGGCGGCCAGGCTGGCACGCGAGGCCGACGGCATCCGCTCGGTGTCGATGGGTGCCGCACGCGTGCGCAGTGCGTTCCTCCCGGGTCTCGACCTGCTGCCCAGCCTCGGCCTGCTGGCGGTGCTGGGCGTGGGCGGGCACCGGGCGCTCGACGGCCAGATGACGCCCGGCCAGATGGTCGAGTTCATGCAGTACATCGGCCTGCTCATCGCCCCGTTCCGCAGCGTCGGCATGACGGTGGCGTTCGCGCAGCGCGCCTCGGCGGCGCTGCAGCGGGTGGACGACGTGCTCTCGACGCCGACGGCGATCGCCGACCCGCCGTCTCCTCGCTGGCTGCCGCCAGCCGGATCAGCGCGTGTCGGCGAGGCAGTGGTCGGCGCAGTGCGATTCGACGACGTGTCGTTCGGGTATGGCAGCGGCCTGCCCGTGCTCGACGGCTTCGAACTCGATATTGCCCCCGGTGCATCGGTCGCGCTGGTGGGCGCAACCGGCAGCGGCAAGAGCACGGTGGCCCGGCTGCTGGCCCGCCTCTACGACGTCGACGGCGGCGCCGTGCTGCTCGACGGCATCGACGTGCGCGACCTGTCGCTGGTCGACCTTCGACGGGCGGTGTCGGTGGTGTTCGAGGACACGCTGCTGTTCCACGACTCGGTGGCGGCCAACATCGCCTTCGCCCGGCCTGACGCGTCGATCGACGACGTGCGCCGGGCGGCGCTGCTCGCCGGCGCTGCCGACTTCGTCGACGACCTTCCCGACGGCTACGACACGCTGCTCGGGGAGCGCGGCTACTCGCTGAGCGGCGGCCAGCGCCAGCGCATCGCGCTTGCCAGGGCGATCCTCGCCGATCCGCGCGTGCTCGTGCTCGACGACGCCACCAGCGCTGTCGACCCATCCAAGGAGCACGAGATCCGCGAGGCCATGGCCACGGTGATGCATGGCCGCACCACGCTGGTGATTGCGCACCGGCCCGGCACGATCGCGCTGGCCGACACGGTGGTGCTGCTCGACGACGGCAGAGTCGCTGCGTCGGGGACGCACGATCACCTGCTGGCAGCGAGCGAGCGCTACCGCGAGGTGCTCGCAGCCTTCGCCGATCGTGAGCGCGGGGCGGAGGCCTGATGTTCGCCGGCGGCGCGCTCAGCGACGAGGATCGCCTCGACCGCTCCGAGACGGCGCGCGTGCTGCGCCGCTCGCTGCAGTTCGCGCGTCCGTATCGGCGCGAGGTCACCACGGCCGTGGCGCTCATCGCAGCCTCCACTGCGTGCACCGTCGCCGGACCGGTCTTCGTGAAATACGGGCTCGACAGCGGCATTGCCGATGCCAGTTCGACGGCGCTGAACATCGCGGTGGCCGGCTACGCGGTGACGGTGGTGCTGGCGTATGTAGTGGGCCGGCTGCAGCAACTGTCGATCAACCGCGCCGGTGAGAGTTTCCTGCGCGACCTGCGGATCGCCGTGTTTGAGCGCCTGCAGGCCCAGTCGATGGCGTTCTTCGACCGCACGAAGGCCGGCGTGCTGGTGTCGAGGATGACCGCTGACATCGAGAGCATGGCCGAGCTGATCCAGTGGGGGCTGCTGCAGTTCGTGTCGGCGGGGCTGCTGCTCGTGGCGAGCCTCACGCTGATGACAGCGCTCAGCTGGCAGCTCACGGTGGCGGTGGTCGTGCTGGTGGCGCCCGTGCTGGCGCTGGCCTCGGTGAAGTTCCAGCGCGACTCGAACGTCGCGTACCTGGCAGTGCGCGAGCGGGTGGGGCAGAACCTGTCGAACCTGCAGGAGGGCATCACCGCCGTGAGGGTGATCCAGGCCTACGGCCGCGAGGCCGAGCAGTCCCGGCGGTTCGCGCAGTCGAACCGCTCGCTCTACGACTCGCACATGCGGGCGGTGCGAGTGAGCACGTGGTACTTCGGCCTCGTCGAGCTGGCGGGCATTGCCTCGATTGCGCTGCTCGTCGGCATCGGTGGGCTGCTGGTGCAGCGCGGCGACGTCGCCTTCGGAACGGTGGCTGCCTTCGTGCTGCTGGTGGCCAATATGTTCGAGCCGGTGC
>JBJTRF010000127.1:0-22231 GCA_046076025.1 Ilumatobacteraceae bacterium | reverse complement strand
GTCGACCGGCACCGATCCGCTGCGGTACAGCGCCTCGACCTCGTCGAGGGAAAGTCTGGCGATGGCGGATGCCGCTGGCAGGCTGCCGCGCATCTCTGCGCGATGCCCGAGCTCGCGGGCGGCCCGGCACTGCAGTTGGTGCAGCCATCGCACCCGCAGGCGCAGCGCGTCGCGCATCGACAGGTCGTCGATCGTCGTGCCCTCCGGCGCCATGTGTGATGTCGCGACAGCGTGGTCGGGCAGTGTCGGCGGCCGTGCGATCGATGGCGGGGCGAGGGCGAGCACCTCGGGTCGCGCTGCGACGAGTTCGTCACTGGGCACCTCATCGCCGCGCGCCTCGTGCAGGGCTCGCATCGCCAGCATTGGCATCGGCACCGATTCCTCGGACTGCAGGAGCATGCCGGCGAGCATCTCGTAGCTGTGGACCGTTGCCAGCTCATGGCGCGAGCGGCGCAGCAGGTCGACCAGTTCGTCGTCGCGCTGCGCACCGACGCGAGACACCGCAGCGAGGTGCTCGTCGGCCGACTGCACGACGATGGACGCCAGCATCGGCAGTGCAGCGCGCAGCCGCCCGACACGCCACTCCGTGGCGAGTCGGCGGGCTACGTGACGCGGCGACACCATCCGCCGCAGCCGACCAGCTCGCTCGCCCTCGATCAGGTCGAGGTCGACCACCATCCAGTCGGCCACGGTGGTCACGACGGGCGACTGCTGCAGGGCATGCTCGGTGGCGGTGCCCGTGGCGCGCAGCTCCCGTACGAGGCCCTCACGCAGCGGCTCCACCCAGAGGTCGGCCTCGAGGCGCTGCAGCGCGTGCGGGAACGTCTCGGCGACGGGGCCGCGCCCGAGCCGGGCGTGGTGCCCGGCAGGCAACTGGTGCAGTGCCGTCACCGGCCGCGCCTGCAGCACCCACAGCGCGCCATCCAGGTCGACGGCCCACTCGAGGTCCTGCGGGCGGCCGAACGCCGTGGCGGTGGTGGCGGCGATCTCGGCGAGGCGCCGCCGCAGCCCACGTGGCAGCCTCGCCGTGGTGGTGCCGGCCCCTGCGGACGCCACCCCAGCATGGGGGCGGACTGGCGTGTCGTGTCGGCGGACGAGTCGGCCGCGTCGAGTGAGCGTGGCGTGCGCCGCGGTCGAATGGCCGCTGACGAGCGTGTCGGGACGCCCGTCGACCCACTCGACCACTACCCGGTCGAGGCGGCCGTCGACTGGGTCGGCACCGAACAGCACGCCACCCAGTCGTGCGGCGAGTTGCCGCTGTACGAGCACTGCCATGGGAGCGTGCTCGTCGACGAGGCGGCCCGACTCGACCACGGTGGCAATGGCCGAAGCGAAGGCCTCCCATCCGCGTACGTCGAGGATCGACGTGAACCGGCCGGCCATCGACGACGCTGCGGCATCCTCGACGGTCGAGGACGACCGCACGACCAGCGGTGTCCTGAGATCGCCGCCGAGAGTGCGCCACTGCTCGAGCAG
Source organism: Ilumatobacteraceae bacterium (assembly GCA_046076025.1). Taxonomy (GTDB): domain Bacteria; phylum Actinomycetota; class Acidimicrobiia; order Acidimicrobiales; family Ilumatobacteraceae; genus UBA668. Next base: position 20,755 of record JBJTRF010000127.1, on the reverse strand, counting down.
CGGGTCGTGCGCCGCCGGCGAGTCGAAGTCTCTCGCCACGCCAGCTGTCGTGAGCACGAATCCCTCGAGCACCGGAAGGCCGAGCGCCGCGAGGCGGGCGATGTTGGCCGCCTTTGCGCCGGTGATCGCCGGATCGGCTGCATCGGGATGCGTCAGGGGTACGACCGACGGCACCATCGATGCGAGCACGTCGCCCGACCCGGCTGCAGCGGCAGACACGGCGGCAACGTACCGATCGGTTGGGCGGCCGTCCGGGTCCGACCGGCCCTTTGCCCGCAGCCGTGCAGTCGGCACCCTCGATGGCATGAACGTCTCGATGGCCCATGCGCGTGCGCGCCGCTCTGATCGCCCTCTCCCGAACATGGGGCGCAGCCGATCTCGGTGGCGGCGCATTGCGGTGCTGCGCTCGGCGGCACTGCCGTCGTGGCCTGCGCGCCGGCCGCGGCGGGCGTGGTGGAGGTGGGGCGCCCTCGCGGTGGGCGCATGCGTGGCACCTGCGCTGGCGATCGCCGTCCTGTCGTACCGGCGGCAGATCTTCTCGTACCTCACCCACTGGAAGGGTGGGCCCGACCAAACCTGGCCGTACTCGCCGCACGACGAGCCGCCGCCGGTGCACCTCGCCGTGGTCGGCGACACCGGCGACTCGGGCACCCACATCGAGGCCACCGCCGACACCATCGAGCAGATCGGGGCAACGGAGCCGTTCGATGCGCTGCTGCTGCCGGGCGACATGATCTACCCCGACGGCGATCCGGCGCTGCTCGACGTGCGGGTGTTCGAGCCATTCGACGGCGTGATCGCCGAGGGTGCCGACCTGCTGGCGGTGCTGGGCAATCACGATGTCTCACTTGAGAAGGGCGACGAGATCATGCAGCGACTCGGCATGCCGGGCCGCTGGTGGCAGCGGGTGATCGGCGACGTGACGATCATCGGCCTCGACACCACGCAGATCGACAACGCTGACCAGCTGGCATTCCTCGAGCGGTCGCTCGAGGCCGCCGACACGACCTGGACCGTCGTGGCGATGCACCACCCGCCGTACTCGGCGGGCTACCAGGGATCGAGTACCGATGTGCGGCGGGCGTTCTCGCCGCTCTTCGAACGGTACGGCGTGCAACTCGTGCTCTCGGGTCACGACCACGACTACCAGCGCAGCGAGGTGATCAACGGCATCACCTACGTGGTGAGCGGTGCCGGCTCCGGGCGCCGGCTCACCGGCACCGAGGCATTCACCGAGGTGGCCTACGCATTCGTGCACTTCCTCGACATCGCCGCCTACGACGACCGGCTCGTGGTGCGCGCCGTCGGCTCGGACGGCACGGTGGCCGACGAGTTCGAGCTCGTGCCGGCCGGCATGCCGTGACGGCTCGGTCGGCCGAGTGCCTGTGCCTGTCGGCGGGATGACGCCCGAATCCGGGCCGCGCTCCTCTCGTCCGACGGCGGAGTTTGGCGCATCATGGAACTCGTAGCCACAGGGTTGCCGACTCGTCGGCGGCCGATGGCTCCCCACCGTGGACTGCACCGTGGGGGTCATCCGACAAGGGTTTCGGCGCCCATCGGATCAGACACGCTCAGCGCCGCCCGGTTGCCGAAGCCGGGCGGCGTCTGCGCGTTAGGGGGCGGTCTCGACCGTCCGGTGACCGCTCCACTGCCGGGCGGCATCGCCCGGCAGCGGCACTCGGCGCTGTGGGAGACTGCTCCCTGTGCTCGCAGGCCTGCAGCCGGCTGCGAGGGGGAGTGCGCATGCCTGAGCCGAAGCGATCGTCGTTCCATCCGTACGCCGGGCGCTTCGCCGTCCACCCGACGATGCCAGCCTCGGGAATCTCGCGCGAGCAACTGCTCGACGAGGTGACGCAGATGGCACGTGAGGAGGATGCGAAGGGCGATGCGGGTCGGGTGAGCGGCTCGATCTACTCGGGCGACCACGAGCACTATGCGTTCCTCGCCCAGGTGTTCGAGCGCTTCGCGCATGCCAATGTCATCCAGCGCGACATGTACCCGAGCGCCACCAAGATGGAAGCTGAGATCATCGCCATGACCGCCGAGCTGCTGCACGGCAACGCGGTCGGTGACCAGCGCGACTGCGGCGGCACCGTCACGTCGGGCGGCACCGAGAGCCTGCTCACCGCGATGCTCGCCTACCGCGAGCGAGGCCGTTCGATGGGCATCAACGATCCTGAGGTGATCATTCCCGTCACCGGCCATCCCGGCATGCACAAGGGATTCGACTACTTCGGCATCAGGCCGGTGGTGGCCCCCGCCGACGATCAGGGTGCCGTCAATGTCGACTGGGTAAGGCATCACGTCACGCCCAACACGGTGGCGCTCGTCGGCTCTGCCGGCACGTACCCCCACGGCGTCATCGACCCAATCCCGCAGCTGGGCCAGATCGCCCTCGAGCACGATCTCGGCCTGCACGTCGACGGCTGCCTCGGCGGCTTCATCCTGATGTGGGCCGACGACTGCGGCTATCCGGTTACGCCGTTCGATTTCTCGGTGCCGGGCGTGACGTCGATCTCGGTCGACACCCACAAGTATGGATTCGGCTTCAAGGGCAGCTCGGTGGTGCTCTTCAAGCCGCACACGCTGCGGCGGCACCACTACTACGTCATGAACGGCTGGCCCGGCGGGCTGTACGGATCACCGGGAATCTCCGGCAGCAGGTCGGGCGGCATCATCGCATCGACGTGGGCAGCGATGCTGAGCCTCGGGAAGGACGGCTATCGCGCCATTGCGGGCGACATCTTCGCCACTGCTCAGAAGGTGAAGGATGCCGTGCGGCGACATCCCGAGCTTGCGCTTATCGGGGACTCGCGGTTCATGGCGGCATTCCGTGCGAATCCGCAGGCCGACGAGCCCATCGACGTGTACCACGTCAACGATGCGCTCACCGACAGGGGATGGCGAATGAACGGCGCCCAGCTGCCGCCCGCGCTGCACTTCACCATCACGCGCCCGAACACGATGCCGGGCGTGGCCGAGGCGTTTGCCGAGGATCTCGCTGCGGCGGTCGAGTATGCGCGCCGCCCAGCGTCGGCGATGCCGCGGAGCGGTGCGTTCTACGGCTCTGGCGGACGCGAGGTCGATCCGTCGAAGAACACGGCGACGCGATTCGAGTGGTTCGACGCGATGTACGACGTCGGCCCGCTCGACTGACGGCTGAGGGCGGAGCGCAGGCCGGGCGGGGCGGTCAGCCGAGGAGCGACGCCACTGGCGTGCCCAGCCAGCCGGCCTCGCGCCGAGCCCAGTACTCGCTGCGCAGGCGCTGCGACACCGGCCCGGGGCCCTCACCGTGGGCCAGCGGCCGCCCATCGACGGCGGCGACCGGCATGATGCCGCCCGCCGTGCTGCTGAGGAACGCCTCGTCGGCGCCGCGGAGGTCGTCGGGCGAGAGGTCGTCCTCGGCGGCGTCGATGCCGAGGAGTCCGCACAGTTCGAGCACCGTGCGGCGGGTGATGCCCTCGAGCGCGTTGCCGCGAGGGGTGCGGACCCGTCCGCCGTCGACGACGAACAGGTTGAAGCCTGCGCCTTCCGACAGCATCCCGTCAGGTGTGCAGAGCACGGCATTGTCGGCGCCGCGGTCGAGGCCCTCGAGCAGCCCCTTGGTGAGGTCGAGCCAGTTGAAGTTCTTCATCGTCGGATCGACGGCCTCCTTCGGAGTGCGCCGGTTGCCGACCGCGATGGCGAGGTCGATGCCCTGGTCCTGGCGCTCGGGCCGCACGATCCAGATGTATGGCATCGCATACGCATAGAAGGTGTTGGTGCACTGCCGCGGATCGCGAACCGCCGGGTTCAGGTACGGGCCGCGGGTGGAGAACATCTGCACGAACGATGCGTCGAGGCCCGCGCGCTGCACGCATTCGGCGAGGATGCGCCGGATGTCGTCGTGCCCCACGGGCGGGGCGAGCCGGCCCTTCTGGCACGACCGGAAGAAGCGCTCGATGTGGTCGTCGAGGCGGAAGAAGTGGCCGTTCCACACCGACGTGGTGTCGTAGACGGCATCGCCGCGCAGGAAGCCCGGGTCGAGCATCGGGATCGACGCCTCGGCGAGCGGCACGAACCGCCCGTTGAGCCAGCAGACGCCCGTGGGTGTCGCGGGTGCGGACGTGGTCATGCTGGTGCCTCCTGAGTCGGCGATGCGGACGTCGTGTCGAGGGGGCGCAGGAGCGAGCCCAGGTACAGGGCCACCGCCTCCTTCGTCTCGCAGATCATCTGCGGATCTCCCTGCGGGTCGATGCGGAACGCGAGGTCGAGGCCCTTGTCGACGAGGCCCACGTACAGCCGCATCGCCATGGTCGGATCGTCGCAGTCGAGGTACTGGCCGCTGTCGCGCCGCATTCGCTCGAGAAGGAGGCGGACGTGTTCCTCGTCGCTCTCCTGCATCGTGGCCAGCATCTCGGGGCTGACGAACTGCGAGAGGTACAGCGAGCGGAAACCCGGTGCCGTGCGGTAGAGCTCGGCGATCGCATCGATGACGGCACACGAGGCGGTGACGAAGTCGGCACCGGCGTGACGGTCGCGAGCCTCGAAGGCGATCACGTCGAGGCGGGCGATCGACCTGCGCACGATGGCATCGAAGATCGACGAGCGGTCGCGGAAGTAGGAGTAGATGCTGCCGACGGAGATCCCGGCGTGCTCGGCGATGAGGGTGGTGGTGACCGCATCGGCGCCGCACGAGTCGACGAGATACGCGGCGGTGTCGATGATGAGGTCGATCCGCTCGCGGCTGCGTGCCTGCACCGGCTGGCGCCTTCGCTGCGTGGCGGACTGGCGCTCGGCAGTCGTCGCAGGAGGGGTCACAGCGGAGAGTCTCCCAGAAATCACCCTGACGTGAAAGATGCTCACGTTTCCCGTCGTTGGCCGCCGGCGACTCGGTGCGGCGGCGGTTCGCCGGTCAGTTCGATATGGCGATCAGCGTCCAGACCAGGCCGATGATGCCGAGGTGTGCCGCAACGGCGATCAGCGACAGGCGTCCGCCGCCGAGTCGCCTGGCGCGGACTGCAAACCAGAGTCCGGCATATGACGGCGTGACGAGGATGATGCCATTGGCCAGCACCCGCACCATCCAGCCGTAGGCACCCTGCTCGGCGATCGGCTCCGAGCCGTCGAGGTCGCGGGCGCTCAGCATCCAGAATCCGATCAGTCCGCCGACGGCTGCCGACACGGCGAGGGCGGGCAGCATCAGCAGCGACCGGCGGGTGAGCACGGCGGCGAATGCCCCAGGGGTGGCGTAGTGCGAGCGGATAGCGAACATCGTGCCCGAGGCCCGCTGCGCGTGCGAGGGCAGTTCGTCCCTGCGGCTCGGTCAGTTCGTCGTGCGCTCGCCGATCACGGCGGTGAGCGTCAACTGCTGCTCGCCGCGCAGCACGACAAGGGATACCTCCGTGCCCGGCGCCGTGTCGCGGATGAATGCGACGAGTGCGCCGAGGCCGGTGATGGGCCGGTCGTCGGCCTTGATCACGATGTCGCCGACGCGGACGCCGGCCTCGTCGGCGGGCGAGCCGTCGCTCACGTCGGCGATGATCGCGCCGGCTCCGCCGTCGCTGCGCTCGTCGATCCCGACGCCGAGGAAGCCCTCGACGATCGGCGTGCCGGCTGCCTGACGACGGAGTTGCTCGATCTCGAACAGCAGCTCGCGGGCAGAGATGGCGAAGCCGACATTGCTGGCTGCCGTCGACATGCCGCCCGTGGCGACGGCCGTGTTGATGCCCACTACTTCGCCGCGGGCGTTGACCAGCGGACCGCCGGAGTTGCCCGACGAGATGGCCGCGTCGGTCTGGAGAAGGCCGTCGAGCGCTCCCTCGTCGGTGATGAGCGTGCGGTCGACTGCCGAGATCACGCCGGCAGTGACGGTGGCACCGCCGTCGAGGCCGAGCGCGAATCCGATGGCGACCACGGGATCGCCGACGTCGATGGTGCTGGGATCGGCAATCGTTGCCGGGACGACGGCGGCACCCTCGACTCGGAGCAGCGCAAGGTCGTTGTTCGGATCGGCTGCCAGCACCTCCACCACGACGGGCTCGGTGGAGCCGGCGAAGCGGACGCGCACCTCCTCGGCGTCGGCCACGACATGCTCGTTGGTGATGATCTCGCCGTCGTTGGTGATGACGACGCCGCTGCCGATGCCGGCCTGCTGGCCGTCGACGATGGCGATCACCGACACGACGCTCGGGCCCACCTTGTCGGCAATGGCGCCCACGTCGAGGCCCTCGACCGTGGTTGCGTCGGCCGGCTCGGCGTCGTTCGTCGAGGCCGTCTCGGCGGTGGTGGCCACGCTCACCGGACGGTTGTTGCTGACCGTGCTGGAATCACGCAGTCCGCTGCCGAGGGCGCCGCCGAGCAGTCCGATGGGCAGCGACAGTGCAGCGGCCAGGACCACCCATCCCCAGGGGCGCCGTGCCGGTGCGCCGGTGACGGTGGACGCGGGCGGCGTCAGCGGCGTGTGCGGCGGCGGTGGATAGGCGACTGACAGCATCGGGCGCGGCGCAGCGGGCAATGGCGGCCGTGGCGTGAGGGGCGGCAGGGACTGGGAGCCCGGCGAGCCCTGAGGGGGGGTGAACTCGTCCATCAGAACCTCCGAGTGAGGGGGTGCGGAGAAGTATCTAGCAGCGGGGGCACCGGATGTCATGCCGAGCGCCTGCGGGCGGCCGGGTTCTCACCCAACTCTCACCGTGGGCAAGGCCCGGCGGGCTCAGGAGGCCAAGGGTCGCGCCACGTCGACGGCATCGGGTCGGGCCTGCCGGCTGAGCGACCAGTGGACCACGGTGCCGACGCCGGGCACCGAGTCGCAGCGGCAGTCGCCGCCCAGCGAGGCGGCGCGGCTGCGCAGGTTGGCGAGCCCGTCGCCCGTGGGCGCTGACTCGGCGAAGCCGACTCCGTCGTCGTGCACCGAGAACGCCACCGACTCGTCGCCCACCTGCACTGCCACCGCCACGTTGGCTGCGTGCGCGCGCCGCACCACATTCGAGAGCGCCTCGCGGAGGGCCAGTTCGAGATGCTCGACCAGGTGCGGCTCGTCGGCCAGTTCGTACAGATCGCCGATGACGGTGAGGATCGGCATTGCGGGCAGTGCCGTCCCGAACGCGGCGATGAGTTCGCCGATCCGCGCTGCAGGGCCCGCCGTCGCTCGCTGGCGGAGGTCGAAGACGGTCGACCGCAGCTGGGTCACCACGTGGTCGAGGCCGTCGATGGCCTCCTCGATCCGCTGGCGCAGGGGCTCGGGTGTCTCCAGCGCCAGCGCCGCCAGCGTGAGCGAAGTGGCGAACACGGTCTGGATCGCGCCGTCGTGCAGATCGCGTGCGACGCGCTTGCGGTCCTCGACGAGTGCGTCGCGCATCTCGCAGCGCCGGTCCATGTCGACCGGCAGTTCGGCCAGCTCGGCATCGATGAGGACGACGAGCTGGCAGTGCCGGCTGTCGATTTCCGAGGCGTGTGCCCTTAGCACACGGTCGACGCCGCGCGCCGATCGCAGTGTGATCACGGCCGACGACGAGCCGCCGGCATGGGGGAGCGGCGGTCGTTGAAAGCCCACCGAGAAGCGTCTCGCCACCTCGCCGACCGGCATCTCCAGTTCGGCAGCCGAGTCGATGCCGAGCATCTCGAGGGCGGCGTGATTGGCGTACGAGATGCGATCCTGCAGGTGGTCGATGACGATGGCGCCGTCGAGCATTGCGTCGAGCAGGTAGTGGGCCGCGCTGCCGCCGCACTCGTCCGCCGAGTGCCGAACGGCGTGGCGCGTGTGGTGGACGGCGGCACCGAGCACGCCCGCGATGGCCTCGATCGTCAGCCGCGAGACCTCGTCGAACTGCTGCGGCCGGTCGAACGGGATGGCCGCCGAGCCGACCACACGTGCACCGTGCCGGAGCGGCAGGGCGGCGTAGGCCTGCCAGTCGGCGGGAATCGCCGAGAAGACGGGAAACGCCGCGCCACCTGCGCCCTCGAGCCGAGCCACAGCGGCTCGTCCTGGCGCAGGGCCGCCATGGCGGGGAAGGCGCCGTCGACGACGGCGGCGCCGAGTCGCGGTGCCACGCTCGAACTCAGGCCGGCGGTCGACATCGATGTCGGCTGGCCGTGATCGTCGACGATGATCAGCGCGCCGCCGACGGCGCCGAGCGGCGAGAGTGCCTGCGCTGCGCAGTCGATGAGCACATCTGGTGATGTCGGGCTGGAGAGTGCCGTGATGAGCGGTCCGATTGCCGCCGCCGTCGAGTCGGCATCATGGTCGCCCGGATGGTCGCCCCGATGGTGCTGTGGTGCTGGCCCGGAGACGCGCATTTCATCCCCCCCCCCCATAAGGCACATAGATCCGCCCCGTGCTGTCATGGCGAGAATAGCACGTCGTGATGCGCGGCGAGCGGACACATGTCGCTCGTTCGCGGCCGAAGGTCACATGTCTGACAAGTCGGACGTCGCTCGACGCGCGGGGATCATCAGCGACCACACGTAGTCGGTGCACCAGCGACCGTGATCCGCCGGCGATGCTCCCGGGGGAATCGGCATCGTGGCTACCACCTGCAGCAGTGTTGATCGCAGCGACATCGCGAACAGCCTCGTCCGGCCAGCGGCATCGAGCGCGCCCGGTGCCGTGGGCATCGACAACTCGCCCGCCTCGACCGCCTCGTCAAGCACCGTCTCGAAGAGCCCGACAACGGGATCGGGCCGATCAGCACGTGGTTCGGCAGAGGAGAAGTCTGACATCAGCAGGGCCCTCGTCATCGCCCGATGCTCGGCTGCGCGGGTGGCCACGAGCGTGGCACAGCGGTACAGCATCGTCATCGGATCGGACTCGCGCAGCGCCATGCGGTCGCGGCTGACTGCATCGGCGAACTCCGGCACCCACTCGTCCCATGCGGCATGGACGACACCGGCGACACCGCCGAACGCGGTGGTGATGGCGGCGCTCGAGCATCCTGCCCGGTGGGCCAGCTCGTCGAGCGTGGGCAGCGACTCGCGGTCGAGGGCGAACATCCGGATCAGGGTGGCGATGATCTCGCTTCGTCGCGGTGGCGTGCCGCTCTCCGGCAGCATTTGGTAGAGCGGTTCGAGCGGATCGACGGTCTCGCCCGGTGCCAGGACGATGCCCGTGGCGAAGGTGGCAAGGAACTGGGCGTAGAGATCGCGGTCGAGTGATGGATCGGCAATTGCCCGCATGGCGAGGCCCTCGGCCAGCGCCATGATGCCGATTGCCATGTGCTCGGTGTTGAAGGGCGGCCTCACCCGATAGCCGAGGAAGGCCAGCAGGCGGCCGTACTCGTTGGCATAGACCTTGGTGACATGGGCGTAGAACTCGCGCAGGTCGCCGGCGATGGCCTCGTTGCTGGCACCGAGTGCCGCAGCGAACAGCTGCTCGACGAGCTCGTTGCCGCCGGTGATCTCGAAGTTCTCGGCCGCTGCCGCAACGAGGAACTCGGCCGGTGTCACGCTGCGCCATCCGCCGACGAGGAACTCGTCGATCGCCCGCACGAGGTCGTCGGTCTCGGCGGCCGACTGCTGCAGCGCCCGTCGGAGCGATGCCTCCAGTACCGCCGACCGGGTTTCGTCGCCGGTGGTGAGGTCGGCGCCGGGGAACCCCTCGGTGCGGTAGTAGCTGGCCCTCGACTTGCCGGCCCGTGCGGTGACGTCCTCGGGCTTCAGGGCACCGGCAACCAGCGCAGCACCGCGCTCGACGAGAAGTCGCGTGACGGCCTCGAGCAGCCGGTCGGCGGCGCCGACATTCTTGTCGGCCGGGTCGGGATCGCGCTGTGGATCTGAGCCATTCGATGACGTCCGCCGAGTCATGTTACGGACATTAGTCGGTGCGTCGACGGCGAGCATCTGGCGGACGCCGGTCGACCGGCACCTGTGCACGTCGCGCGCTGCGTGGTGCCATGGTGCGATGCAACTTCGCGCTCACCCCTCGCCGGGCCTGCTCGCCGACCTCGCTGCGTGGTCGACGCAGCCAGTGGTCAGCCTCTTCGTCCCTGTCGATCCGACGCGGCGCCACCTTGACCGGCTCGAGCTGAAGGCAGCACTGTCGTGGGCCGAGCACTCGCTGATCCACGACCACGGCCTGCGCCGCGCTGATGCCATCTCGATGCTGGCACCCGTCGAGGCGCCGAGTGCCGTCGATCCCGGTGCCGGCTCGACCGAGGCGTGGTTCCTTGCGCTGGGGCACATGGCAGCGGTGGGACTCGGCGACGTGGTGGGGCCGGCCGTGTCGGTGGGCGACGTGCCCGACACCCTCGGCCTGCTGCTCTTCCTCGATGACGGCCCGGCGTACCACGTGCTGGCGTTCTCGCCGCACCGCGTGCGGCGGTTCCGTGCCGACCGATACTCGATCTCGAGCGTGGAGGTGCCGTCGATGCCGCGCACGCTCGATGACGCGCTGTGGTTCGTGAAGCGCGAGAGCACGTTCAGCCGGCACGGCAGCGGCGAGATGCACGCCTCCGGCGGCGGCAACCAGCGGCACAAGGACGACCTCCGCGCCTTCGCACGGCTCGTCGATGCCGCGATCGGCCCGGTGCTCGCCGGAACGGGAGGGCCACTCGTGGTGCTGGGCGTGGAGTACGAGGTGGCGATCGTGCTGGATGCGCTGCGCTACGAGCCGCGGTTGCCGTGCGAGGCGCACGGCAACCCAGACTCGCTCGACGCCCGGGCGGTGCATGCCCTCACCTGGCCCGCCGTGCACCGGCAGTTCTCTGCTGCCGACTCGTGGTCGACACGTGCCCGCGAACTGGCTGGCACCGGCAGGGTGGCGCTCGACGTCGACGAGATCGCCGACGCTGCGCTGCAGGGTGCCGTTGCCGCGCTGCTCGTCAGCGATGTGGTCGCCGCCGTGCCTCGCGCCCAGGGGCGACTCGACGCCGGCAGGTCGACCCTCAGCATGGCGCTCACCAATGCCGTCACCTCAGGCGCCGAGGCCTATGCGGTGCCGTCGGCGTCGCTGCCGCCCGGGGCAATCGCTGCCGCGCTCCTGCGCCGCTGATGCCGCCACTGGTCTGGGCTTGCGCGCCGGCGGCGGGAGTCGGCTACGGGATGGTGATGTCGGCAGTCAGCGTGCCGCGCTCGGACGTGACTGCTCCGGCGGTGGTGCCGCAGATCGCTGCCTCGATGATCGACTGCGACTCCTCGTCGTCGCCGAGCAGGGTGGCCGTCGTACCGCTCGTAGTCTCCCCGGCCACGTCGTAGTCGATACTGCCCGCCACGAGGTGGCCGGCGTTGTCGCACACGAATGTGATGGTGGAGAACAGGGCGGCGTTGACAATCGGATCGGTGGTGATGTCGCGGTCGGCTGCACTGATGGTGACGAGTACCGCATCGGCGCCGTGGTAGCCGTCGGGCACGTCGGTCTCGACGAGCCAGTACGTGCCCCACTCGACCTCCTCGATCACGCACTCGCCTGCGGTGCCGGCGATCTCGTCGGTCGCAGTGGTGCAGGTGAGCCCGGTGGCGGTTTCGTTGGCCTCGACGAACGAGACCTCGCTGGTGGCCGAGTACAGCTCGAAGGTGGCGCCGTCGACCGGATTCGGCGTCGGCTCGTCGTCGACCTTCACCACCGTGACGCTGCCCGGCTTGCGCGGGTTCACGACGTCGACGTCGATGCCGGCGTCGTTGCCTTGGTCGACCGTGATCGATTGCGGCTCGGCCGTCTCGTAGGCCTCCGGCGTGGAATCCGGATCCTCGACGAGCCAGTAGGTGCCGAAGGGCACGTTGTACAGCACGCAGGTGCCGTCGACATCAGTGGTGCACGCAGCGCCGGTGAGCGGCACGTCGACGTCGGGATCGAAGCCCTCGGCATCGCTCATCGACCACACCTGGAAGTCGATATCGCCCAGCGGCTCGCCGTCGTCGTCGGTCTTGGTGATGTTCACCTTGCCGCAGTTGGTGATCTCGACGCCGGTCGGGGCGATGAAGTCCTTCACGGCGGCGCTGAAGCTGTCGGACGAACGGCTCTTGAGGAACACCGAGCCGAAGGTGATGCAGCCGTCCTCGGGGAGGATGTTGGCGGCGGTGAGATTCAGTGCCGCCTCGCCGAAGGTGCGGGCGCCGAGCGAGCGGGTCGTCGTCTGCGATCCGATGCGGATCGGATCGACGACCGGGATGGTGTTGATGCTGCCCTCGCGCTGGCCGCTGCCGAGGGGCACCACCCTGCTCCAGCACGGGTACGACGACGAGGCCTGGCAGTCGGCAGCGGCGCCCGAGCCGCTGGTCATCCATTGGCGGTAGCCGAGCACCGGCACCGTGCCGCCGTTGGCGAGGTCGTAGCTCACGAGGATGTCGCCCGCCGTGCGGATCGGGGTGACGCCATTCGAGCTGAGGTTGCGGCTCTGGTTGAGTTCGAAGTCCATGTTGGTGGAGCCCGAGGGATCCTGCACTCGCTCCCATGCCAGGTAGAGGTAGTTGTCGCCGTCGGTGCCGACCTCGCCGGACATGTAGGCGCGGATCAGGTCGCTCTTGTTGTTGGGGATCGAGCCGGTGGTGATGCTGGGCACCACCGTGTCCTCCTTCGTGCCGTTGCCGAACGAGTTGTCGTTGCGGCCCGACGGCCGGTCGACGGCGCAGAGAATCATCGTGCCGGCGCCGCACGTGGGATAGCCGAGGCCGTCCTTGAAGCCCAGGCCCTCCCAGTCGTCGCTGCCGACGAGATTGCCGTCGGCCATCTCGTAGTTGGCCGTGCTGAGCTTGGCCTGTGTGAGCTGGGCGCCCACGAGGCCGACGATGATCACGGCCGGCAGGGCAATGCCGAGCCGACGAACGCGCTGTCCCTTGTTCATGGTGTCTCCCTCACCTGTGCGGCACGCCCGCCGCGCCCCCGAACAAGAGTCGGTTTCGCCATTGGCTCGTCACGGACTCGGCGACCAAACTCTTGCGTCCGTGGTGTCAGCGCCACTCTCTGTTACCCAGCGGAACGTAGCAGTAGTTACGACCCCTGACAATGGCTAGATGTCGTGCTGAACTGGCGCAGACGTTCACCCTGGTACAGCGGACTGGGGCCGCCCGCTCGGCCCCGCGTACGCTGCCTCGGTGAGTGCAGTGCACCGTCGTCAGGCCGAGGGCCGCGAGTTCCTCGGACTGGTGACGGCGCTGATGGCCAGCACCGCCCTGGCGATCGACTTCGCCCTTCCCGCCTTTCCCTACATGCGCGCCGAGTTCGGGATGGCGGCGGACTCCACCCAGGTCGGCTGGCTGATCACGGCCTTCTTCCTCGGCATGTCGGTGGGGCCGTGGCTGTACGGCCCGCTGTCCGACCGATTCGGCCGTCGACCGCCGCTGTTCACCGGGCTCGCGCTGTACGCGGCATGCGCCGTGGCCGCCACGTTCGCCACGTCGTGGGGCGTGCTGGTGCTGATCCGCTTCGTGTGGGGCCTCGGCAGCGCAGCGACGCGAACCCTGTGCATGGCGATGATCCGCGACCGCTTCGACGGCGACAGCATGGCGCGGGCGATGTCGATGATCATGGCGGTGTTCCTGATCGTCCCGGTGGTGGCCCCCAGTGCCAGCGCGCTGCTCATCCGCATCGTGGACTGGCGAGTGGTGTTCTGGGTGCCGGCCGGAGTGGTGCTCGCACTGATGCTGTGGGCGCGGCGCCTGCCCGAGACGCACGCCCCCGAGCGGCGTCGCCCGATGACATGGCGCGCAGTGGGCGACTCAGCCCAGCAGGTGCTGCGCAGCAGGGCGGCAATGTCGTACACGCTGGCGAGCACGTTCCTGCTGGGCGTGCTGTATGTGTTCATCGCCGGACTTGAGGTGATCGTCGCCGATGTCTACGACCGCGGGACGTGGTTCCCGGTGATCTTCGGCGTCATCGGCGTGCTGTTCGCCCTCAGCTCGCTGAACAACGCGCGCCTCGTGCAGCACATCGGGCTGATGTCACTGCTGCGCCGCCTATCGGTGCTGGCGTCTGTGGCGTCGGTCGTCTTCGCTGTCGTCGCCCTGGCCACCGGCGGCCGACCGCACCTGCTGGTCTTTCTCGTGCTGCTTGCGCTGGTGCTCGGCACCGTGCAGGGGCTCATCACCAACTGCAATACGGCGGCGCTCATCCCGCTCGCCCACGTGGCCGGTACTGGCTCGGCCGTGATCACCACGGTGTCAACGGCGGGAGGCTCGATGCTGGCCAATGCCGCCAACAGCGCGTTCAACGGCACGGTGACGCCGTTCGTGCTGCTGGTGGGTCTCTATGCCGTCGCCGCCACCGTGTTCGTCTTCGCCGGGTCGGCGGCCACCGCCCGCGTCAGCGAACGATCGGCGACTGCGACCTGAGCGCGGGACCCGGCGAGGCTGTCAGAACGTTACGGGCAGGGTGCGCGGCCCGCGCACCTGGCCACCCGCCCAGGTGACCTCACCCGCAGGATCGAGCGAGAACTCGGGAATCTGCGCCAGGAACTCCTGGATCGCCACCCGGAGCTCCATGCGCGCCAGGTTCGAGCCTGCGCACCGGTGGATGCCGGAGCCGAAGGCCACGTGCCGATTCGCCTCGCGGTCGAGGATGACGCGATCGGGGTCGGTGAACTGCGCCGGGTCGCGGTTTGCGGCCGGGAAGTTCATCAGCACCTTGTCGCCCTCCCTCATCGGGCAGCCCGCGTAGTCGATGTCGCTGGCTACGACCCGTGCCATCGTGACGGGCGAGTAGGCGCGCAGCAGCTCTTCGATGGCGGTGGGCATGAGCGACGGCTCGGCGATGAGCCGGCGCCGGTCGTCGGCGTGGGTGGCGAGGTGCCACAGTGCCGACCCGATCGCCGACCACGTAGTATCCACGCCTGCAATCAGCGTGAGTGCCACGGTGCCGAGGATGTGCATGTCGGCCACGGGTCGGCCGTCAACCTCGGTACGCAGCAGCGTCGAGATGAGGTCGTCGCCGTCGCCATTGCGGCGTGCGCCGATCTCGCTGTTGAAGTAGGCGACGAGCGCCTGCACGGCGGGAATGCGGCGATCGGGGTCGTGGGCGAACTCGAGGATGTCGCGCACCCATCCGGTGAAGGTGTCGCTCATCTCATCGGGGACGCCCAGAACGAGCCCGATTACGCGCACGGGTATCTGCTGGGCGTAGTCGGCCGCGGCGTCGGCGCGGCCGGCGTCGGCGAAGCCGGCAACGAGGCGCTGGCAGAGTTCGCGGGTGTACGGCTCGTACTCGGCCACCCGCGCCGGCGAGAACCACGGCAGCAGCAGCCGCCGCGTCCATGTGTGCAGCGGGGGATCGGCCGAGATGGGCGGCAGGCCGCCGGGCAGCAGGTCCTGCTGGGTAAGGCCGGTGTCGGGGTCGATCTGCGGGGGGATCACGGCAACCCGGATCGAGCTGAAGTGCTCGATGTCGTGGGCGATGGCCGTGACGTGCTCGTAGGTGGTGGGCATCCAGCTGCCGCCCCAACGCGGCGTGTGCGCCACCGGACACCGGTCGCGGAGGTCGTCCCACACCGGGAACGGGTTGGCGACGTAGCCGGGGTCGAGGACGTCGTAGTCGGTTGCCCAGTCGCTGACCGGCTCGCCCATGTGGTGCACCTCGCTGTGATGGCCGTCGTTGCCGCCGCGTCGGCGGATAGCCAGAGAGTAGTGAGCCCGTCGGCGGATGGGCGAGGCGCAATGCGGCGACGCGGGGCGGAATGAGGTGATGTGCACCGGCACTGCGCATCGACCGGGCTTGCCGGCCGGCACGATCGGACCGTCAGTGCCGTCGGGGAAGCGAGGCTCCCGCCGGATGTCGTGACATTTCGACGTCGGTCGTCCTCGGGCGTTCGATCATCGCGTGCTGCGGGCAGTGCGAGCCGTGGATCACGTGGCTGGTGTTGCCAGGGTAGAAGTACGACTCGCGGCCGTCGTCCCAGCGAACGAGGTAGTGCTCGGCGTCGCCATCGCCCATTACCGAGAGCACCTCGCCCTTTCGAGGCGGATGGCCGAGTTCCATCGAGTCGACGACGATGCCGTCGCCGACATGTGCGTGCAGGTTCATCGATGCCTCTCAGGCCTTCGTGATCGGCACGGTGGAGCGATGGCTCTCGACAGCACGCTTGGGCAGCCTCACCTCGAGCACGCCGGCGTCGTACGTGGCCTTCACATCGTCGGCCGTCACCCCATCGGGCAGCGAGATCGGGCGGTGGTCGAGTGCTTCATGGTGGCCTCCAAGGAGCGTGAGGGTGATGGTCGGCTGCCGTGCGGCAGCGTCGTGGGTGCCGGTCCGTGGCCGCGGCGTGCGTGGCCGCCGCAGCAGTCCGCCGGCATCACCATTGAACGAGTTGCCTGCCGGACGGCGTAGCGCCGGTCGTCGTCGGTCGGCCTCCGATCGTCCGCCCTTGGCCGCGCGCCGCCTTGCCCGGCGGCGCCGCGAAGCGTCGGCCTCGATGCGGACAACAGCGGCATCGCTCCGTAACGTGAGGTCATGACCGACCGTCACTTCGGCGACGAGCACGACGCCTTCAGGGCGGCGTTTGCATCGTTCATCGCCAAGGAGATGACACCGCACTACCTCGAGTGGGAGCGCGCCGGCATCACGCCGCGCGACGTGTTCGCCGCGGCCGGGCAGTACGGGTTCACCGGCATGGCAGTGCCCGAAGAGTTCGGCGGGGGCGGCAGCGTCGACTTCCGCTTCAACCAGGTGATCGGCGAGGAACTCGCGTTCGCCGGCATCGGCGGCACGGCAATCGGCATCACGCTGCACAACGACGTGGTCACCCCCTACTTCGTCGAGTACTGCACGCCCCAGCAGCGCGAGCGGTGGCTTCCCGGCATCGCCGCCGGCGAGCTCATCACCGCTATCGGGATGACCGAGCCGGGCGCAGGCTCTGATCTTGCCGGCGTCTCGACCACGGCCGTGCGCGACGGCGACGAGTACGTGCTCAACGGCGCCAAGACCTTCATCACCAACGGCATCAACTCGGATCTCGTGGTCGTGGTCTGCAAGACCGACCCCACACAGCGCCATTCGGGCATGTCGCTGCTCGTGGTCGAGCGCGGCATGCCTGGTTTCGAGCGCGGCCGAAACCTCGAGAAGATCGGTATGCACAGCCAGGACACGGCCGAGCTGTTCTTCAACGACGTGCGCGTGCCCGTGACGAATCTGCTGGGCGAGGAGGGCAAGGGCTTCCACTACCTCACGGCGAACCTCGCCCAGGAGCGGCTGTCGATCGCCATCAACGGCGCCGCGGTCGCCAAGGCGGCGCTCGACGTCACCGTCGACTACGTGAAGGAGCGACGCGCCTTCGGCCAGCAGGTCTCGTCGTTCCAGAACACCAAGTTCGTGCTCGCCGAGGTGAAGACCGAGGTCGACATCGCGATGTCCTATGTGAACGAGTGTGTCCGCCGCCTGAACGATGGCACCCTGACCGCCGCCGAGGCAGCGCAGGCCAAGTACTGGTGCACCGACCTCCAGAAGCGGGCCGTCGACCGCTGTCTGCAGCTGTTCGGCGGCTACGGCTACATGACCGAATACCCGATCGCCCGGTTCTACGCCGATGCCCGCGTGACATCGATCTACGGCGGCACGAACGAGGTGATGAAGACCATCATCGCCAAGTCGCTCGGCCTCTGACGGTCGGCGCGCACGGGATCCCCCGACGCGTGACGTCACGCGGCGGCATTTCGCGTACGTTCCTCCATGCGATGATCCGGTTGCACCACGCCGACGACCTCGAGCCCCTGCTCGACGAGCTCGCCCGGGTGGTCGGCGTGCCCACCGACGATCCGTTCGTGCCCGAGCTCGTCGTCGTTCCCTCCCTCGGGATGCGCGATGCCGTGGTGGCCGGCCTCGCCCGCCGGGTCGGCGCCTCCTCGCCCGGGCATGCCGATGGCGTGATGGCAAACGTCGAGTTCGAGTTCCCGGGCCGGTTCATCGGACGGGCATTCGGCGACGCAGCCCGACCCGATCAGCTGTCCGGCGATCCGTGGCACGTCGAGCGGCTCTCGTGGGCCGTGCTCGACGTGCTCAGCTCCTCGGCGGTGCGCCTGCCGCGCCAGCCGGAGTCCACCGAACTGTGGTCGTTCTCGCGCAGCATCGCCGACCTGTTCGACCGCTATGCGATCCAGCGTCCGCGGATGATCCGGCACTGGGCGACCGGCGGTGGCGCCGACGGGAGTGCGGCGGGCGGCCAGGACGAGGTCGCCGACACCGACGGCACCTACCTGTCGACTGGCGACGGGCGGCTCGCCCCGCTGCTCGCCGACCACTCGTGGCAGCCGGCGCTGTGGCGTGCCGTCCGAGCTCGGATCGGCGTGTCGAGCCCGCCCGAGCTGATGCCGTCGATGCTGGCCCACATCCGCGCCGGCGAGATCACGGTCAACCTGCCGCAGCGTGTCTGCCTGTTCGGATTCGGCTCGCTCTCCACCGGCATGCTCGACGTGGCCACGGCCATTTCCGCCAGCCGCGACGTGCACGCCTTCCTCCGCCACCCCTCGGCAGTCGCCTGGCATGGCTCCCCCCATCGGCTCGCCGGGGTAGTGCAGCCGCGTCAGCAACTCGACGTGGCATCACACACCAGTCATCCTCTGGTCTCGTCGTGGGGCCGGCTGTCGCTCGAGGCAGTCGCCATCGTGAGCGGATCGAAGGACATCGAGCAGGTGGCAGCCGCCGAGCCGCCGGTCCCGGCGCCGACGACCGTGCTGCGGGCGGTGCAGCACGGCATCCGCCTCGATGTCTCGCCCGCACCCGCCAACGAGGTCGACGCCTACGACGGGTCGGTACAGGTGCACGCCTGCCATGGCGACGTTCGCCAGCTCGAGGCATTGCGCGATGCGCTCGGCCACGCCTTCGTCGCCGATCCCACCCTCGCCGCCCACGAGGTCGTCATCGTCAGTCCGCGGATCGAGGACTTTGCCCCGCTGATCGAGTCGGTGTTCTCGCGTGGCGCCCTGTCGCTTCCGGTGCGCATCGGCGATCGCTCGCTGTCGACTGCCGATCCGCTCGGCGATGCGCTCGTGGCGGTGCTCGACACGGTGTCGGGGCGGGCCACCCTGTCCGACGTGCTCGGCATCGTGCAGCATGCTGCCGTCCGCGATCGACTGGGCTGGGATGCCGAGTCGGTCGAACGAGCGGCGTCGTGGGCCGCCGATCTCGGAGCCCGTTGGGGCTTCGATACCGGTCACCGGCGGGCCTGGGGCCTGCCGCCTGATGTCGACACCGGCACATGGCGGTCGTTGGTCGACCGACTGCTGCTCGGCATCGCGATGCCGGCGGCAACGCCTCGCGTCGCATTCGGCGGGCTGTCGCCGCACGACGACATCGGCACCGACGACGCCGTCGTCGCCGGCGGACTTGCCGACCTGATCAGCAGGCTCGCCTCCGCCCACGACTTGCTGTCGGGGAGGCTACCGATCGATTCGTGGATCGCTGCGCTGCACGAGATCGTCGACCTGCTGCTGGTGGAGAGCAGCGACGAGCCGTGGGGCCGCCGCATGCTGCACCGCACGCTCGACTCGATCCTGGCGGCCGCCACCATCGGCGATTCGGCATGTGCCGTCGTCCTCGAGGTCGACGACGTGATCCGGCTCGTCCGGCGGGCGATCGCCGACCGTCCAGGGCGGATTCGGCTGCGAACCGGATCGATCACGGCAACGTCGATGCTGCCGGTGCAGGGTGTGCCGGCACGAGTCGTGTGCATCCTCGGACTCGACGACGGGGCGCTCCGCTCGGGCACCTTCGAGGGCGACGACATCCTCGGCGTCAACCCGTGCATCGGCGAGCGCCATCCGCGGTTCGAGTCGCGGCAGCTGCTCCTCGATGCGGTGCTGACAGCCCGAGACCGGTTGATCATCACCTGCACCGGTGCCGATCTCACCACCAACAAGGATGTGCCGTTCGTCGTGCCGCTCGTCGAGTTGCTCGATGTGGTCGGCGCAGTCACCGGAGCCGGCGAGCGCGTCGTGGTGCGCCACCCGCGCCATGGCTTCAACGAGCGGGCACTGATCGCCGGTGCACTGTCCGGTGCAACCCCGCAGCCGTTCACCTTCGACGCCTCGATGCTCGAGGCGGCCATGGCACGGCGATCGGCTGCCACGTCGGATGCCGGGGCGAGCAGCCGGTGGCTCCTCGATCCGCAGGTGCCCGACACGTTCGACATCGACCTGCTTGCCGAGTCGGTGGCTCGTCCTGCGCGGGTGTACCTCCGGCGCCGCCTCGACGTGCGTCTGCCCTCCGACCCGTCGCAGGACGAGGACGGCCTGTCGATCGGGGTCGACCCGCTCGGCGACAGCGCCCTCGGACGCAGCCTGCTCGACGCCCTCCGGCGCGGCGGCACGAGTGGCGACTGGCGCAGCGCCGCCCGCCAGGACGGCACACTGCCGCCGGCGGCGCTCGGCGACCACGCCCTCGACCGGGTTGACGTCGAGGTTGGGGCGATGACGGCACTCGCCCAGCATCTGGGCGTGCCCCTTGCCGGTGGAGCCGAGCAGCGAGTCGAGGTCGGACTGGACGATCCGTCGGCCGGCCCCCACTCGACCACGCAGATCGAGGGTGTCATCGGCAGCGTCCACGCCGCCGACCCGGCGCGCATCGTGGTCGATATCGACTACCGGCGGCCGAAGTCGTCGCATCGGCTGTCCCTCGCGGTGCGGCTGGCAGCAGCGCACCTTGCCGATCCCGAGTACCAGTGGTCTGCGATCCTCATCACCCGCGATGCGTCGGACATGCAGCCGCGAGGACTGTCGCTCACGCTCGTCGGTGACGGTACCGACCGCAACCTGAGCGCCGCCCGCATCCTGACGATGGCCACCCACCTGGCCACGTGGTCGCTTCGTGATGCCGTGCCGCTGTTCGACACGGCGTCCGAACTCCTCGCCAGCGGACGCATCGCCG
>JBJTRF010000126.1:0-5967 GCA_046076025.1 Ilumatobacteraceae bacterium | reverse complement strand
CTCGACCCTCGCCTCCTGCGCCCCCGCCCGAACCATCGCCGCATCGGCGCGACCGCCGACGAGCAGGCTGATCGCCTCGACGAGCATCGTCTTCCCGGCGCCGGTCTCGCCGGTGAGCACGGTGAGCCCGCGTCCGAGCACGAGGTCGAGGCGCTCAATGACGCCGAGATGCTCGATGTGCAGTTCGGTCAGCATTCAGCGCTCCGTCAGGCCGAACTTCGCCGTGAGCACCTGATGGAACCGCCGGTCTCCGAATCGCAGCAGCCGAGCGACATGCGGCGACGGCACAGCGGTAATGCGGTCACCGCCGACGAGCGTCGTACCCGGCTGGCCGTCGATCGACAGTGCCGCAGCACGGTGGCCGAGGATCTCCACCCCCACGGTCTCACCGGGGTCGAGCACGAGCGTGCGGTCGAAGAGCATGTGCGGCGACACCGGGGTGACCAGCATCGCTCGAAGCCTCGGCGACACCACCGGCCCGCGTGCCGACATCGAATAGGCCGTCGACCCAGTCGGCGTCGCCAGGATCAGGCCATCAGCGGCGTACGAGGTGAACACGCTGTCGTCGATCGTGACGAGCATTCGAATGGTGTGACCCGTCTCCTGCTTCTCCAGCACCGCCTCGTTGAGTGCGGTGAACGTCGGGCCGACTGCACCGTCGCTCCGATGCACGGTGATCGAGAGCATCATCCGCTCGTCGACCGACCACCGGCCAGACTCGGGACCCGACTCCCAGCGGCCGAGCGCCGACATGAAGTCGCCGGGATCGACCTCGGTCAGATAGCCGAGGAGGCCGAGGTTCACTCCCATCACCGGCACCGGCGCGCCGCTCAGGATGCTGATGGTGCGCAGCATGGTGCCGTCTCCGCCGAGCGAGACCGCCAGGTCGACGCAGTCGCCCTGCACGTAGGCGCCGACCTGCGCCGTCGACGCGCCGACTGCAGCGGCATCGTCGGCGGTCATCACGACCCTGTGCCCCCGCTCGTGCAGCCATCGGATCGCCGAGTCGCAGAGGCCGGTGGCCTCAGCCCGCTCATGGTGGGCAACGAGCAGGACAGCGCTCACGGCACCGATACTTCCGCGCCGGACACCGCATGCACAAGGAATTCACGATTGCCGTCGCCGCCCGTGATCGGCGACTCGCGCCAGCCGCGCACCGAGAGCGACCTGCCAGTCAGGAACTCCTCGACCTCGGCGCAGACCCTGGCGTGCACCTCCGGATCGGCTACCACGCCACGGCCACGGGACACCTCCTGTCGACCTGCCTCGAACTGCGGCTTCACCAGCAGGATGATGCTGCCTCCCGGCTCGAGTACGCGCAGGATCGGATCGACCACTTTCATCACCGAGATGAACGACACGTCGACGACGGCAACTGCAACGACGCCGACCAGTTCCACGGTGATCGCACGGGCATGGAGGCGCTCGAGCACCGTCACGCGGTCATCGCCGCGGATGCGGGGGTGCAACTGACCGTGGCCGACATCGAGCGCGACCACGTGCGCGGCGCCATGCTGCAGCGCGCAGTCGGTGAAGCCGCCTGTCGAGGCACCGACATCGAGCACCCGGCGGCCGGCGACATCGACGTCGAAGGAGGCCAGTGCCGCCTCCAGCTTCAGGCCACCTCGGCTGACGTACCGGGGAGGCTCGCCATCGACGCGGAGCGCATCACCGGGATGCACCTGTCGCGAGACCTTGTCGGCACACGCCCCGTTCACCAGCACCCGCCCCGACTCGACGAGCGTGGCGGCGTCAGTTCTTGACGGAGCCAGCCCGCGACGGACGAGCTCGGCATCGAGCCGCTGCCGCCGACTGGACATCAGGACCGCGTCGCCGGTGCCTTCGCGGCCGAAGCCCTCTTCGCCGACGATGCCGCTGACGACGGGGCGGCCTTCTGTGCGGTCGCCTTCTTCGCAGCAGCCTTCGTTGCGGCCGACTTCGTCGCCGTCGACGTCTTCTTCGCCGCCGACTTCTTCGGCGCAGCCTTCCTCGACGCAGCCTTCTTCGGCGCGGCCTTCTTCGCAGCAGCCTTCGCTCCCTGCGTCACCGGTCGGGAGGACGACGCCGCAGTGGCCGCTGCCGCCCCAGTCCGGCGAGCCGCCTGCGAGGCGGCGCCGGCAGCGCTGCGCGCCGCACTCTTCACCTGCGCCGGCAGCCCGAGACGATCGGCGATCTCCTCGACCCTGCGCTCGACGTCCTCGATACGACCCTGCACGCCGCCCAACTGCCTGGCGATCTCTGCCTGCACGGCCGCAACGAGCTGGTCGCTCACCGCCCGGCCGCGCGCCACAAGCTGGGCAACCAGGTCCTCGGTGTCCTTCCGGCGGGCCTGACCCGCCTTGACGAACTCCTTCACCAGTTTCTCGGCCTGGTCCTGCGACATCTCGCCAATGTGCAGACCGGCGTCGAGCAGGCGCTTCAGAATGGGGTGCGTTGCCATGCCGCAAGCCTACTGACGGCTATTCGGCACCAAGAACTGTGCTCGGAGGCATGCCGCCGCCAAGCACGAGGTCGGCGACCGCAGCGAGATCGGCGCACTCGATGTCGGGTGCAGGCTCGACTGCCGCGCCGGCGGCGGTCACGCCACTCCAGACGAGGGCTGCACGGCAGCCGAGCTGCCGGGCGAAGCGCCCATCCGTCGACGGCCGGTCGCCCACCATCACCGCATCGGTCGACCATCCGCTGCCCAGCCACTCGCGCACGAGGGCCGCCATCGGCTCGAATGGCTTTCCGGCGATGGTCGCCGTCGTGCCCGCAGCCGTCTCGACCGCCGCAAGGATTGCCCCGCCGCCGGGAATCAGCCCGTCCGCCGTCGGATACGTGGCGTCGTCGTTCGTGGCAACAAGGCGAGCCCCCGAGCGGACCGCCGCAGCCGCTCGGTGGAGACCGTCGAAGTCGAAGTGTCGATGCCAGCCGACCACCACTGCGTCGGGGCGGGCGCCGCCGTCGACCTCCTCGGCGCTGACGACGCGGACACCGCGCCCCTCGAGTGCCTGCACCACGCCCGCCGATGCACAGGCATACGCCGTGCTGCCCGACTCGAGTAGTCCAGCCGCCGCCATCGCTGAGGTCAGCACGTCGCCGGCGGCCGGAATGCCGATCCGCTCCAGCGCCGCTTCCTGATCCTCCACCTTCACCGACGAGTTGTTCGTCACGAAGAGCACGCGATGTCCTGCGGCCCGCAATCGGGCCACCGCGTCAGCCGACCCCGGAATCGGGTCGCGCGTCAGCCACACGACACCGTCGAGGTCGCACAAAATCGGGAACACGTTCGCACTGTAACGACCAGAGGTGACAACCTGTCGGCGTGCCCCGGTTCGAACCATTCACTGCGCTCCGCTACGCGTCCTCACTGTCGCTCGATGCCGTCGCCGCGCCCCCGTACGACGTGCTGTCCGACGCTGACGTCGAGCGACTCCGTGCACTGCATCCCGCCAACATCGTCCATGTCGACGTGCCGCGAGAGACCGACGGTCCACGTCGATACGACGACGCCGCTCGGCGCATGGCCGCCTGGATTGCCGACGGAACGCTGGTTGCCGACCCGACGCCGAGTTTCACGCTGTACCGAATGTCATTCACCGATGCGCAAGGACGGCCCCGCAACACCGTCGGCGTGCTGGGAGCGCTCGAGGTGGTCGACGAGGGTGCAGGAGGCGTGTTGCCCCACGAGCGCACGACGCCGAAGGCGAAGACCGACCGACTCGACCTCACACGCGCGACGCAGGCCAATCTCTCCCCCGTCTGGGGCCTCTCGCTCACCGCAGGACTCACGTCGCTGCTCGTGGCCCCCGCCCGTCCGGTTGCCTCGTGCCACGACGAGCACGGCGTGCTCCACGCCGTCGAGCGCGTCGACGACCCCGAGCGCATCGCCGCGATCAGCGAGTCAATCGGTGCCAACCCCGTGCTCATCGCCGACGGACATCACCGGTATGCGATCAGCCGCACCTACCGCGACGAGATCCGCGCATCCGGCCTGACCGACTCGCCAGCAGAGCTCACGCTCACCTATGTCGCCGAGCTGGTCGACGACCAGCTGTCGATCGATGCCATCCACCGGCTGTACTCGGGCATGCCGGCCGACCGCCTGCTGGAGGTGCTCGCTCGACACTTCGCCACGGAGGACGCTGGCGTCATCGGTGCCGGCACCACCGCCGAGATGGCGCAGCGCGGCGCGCTCTGCTTCGTGGCACCCGACGGACGCGGCACGTGGCTCACGCCACGAGACGGATCCTTCGCCGGCGTTCGCAATCTCGACGGAGCGCTGCTCGAGCATGCGCTGGCAGGAGAGGATGTCGAGGTCGGCTACCAGCACGGGATCGAGCACGTGGCAGCAGCGCTGCGGACAGGCGCCTGCAGCGCTGCGGTGCTGATCCGCCCGACGGACATCACCGAGATTCGGCGCACCGCCGACGAGCGTCTGCTCATGCCCCCCAAGTCGACGTTCTTCACGCCCAAGCTCCGCACCGGCCTCGTGATCCGGCCCCTCTAGGGCGCCGGCGCCGACCGACCCGGGGGTGCTAGGCGCGAGACGCGTCGTAGATCGACTGGATCGCGGCGTCGAGTGCAGCGTTGAATTCGTCGTCGCTCTGCTGTGCCGAGAGGCCCTCGGTGAGGGCGCGAGAGAAACTGGCGATCATGCCGCGATTGCGGCGCAGCCGGGCATTCGCCTCGTCGCGCGAGTAGCCGCCCGACAGCGCGACGACCCTCAGCACACGCGGATGCGAGACCAGTTCGTCGTAGAAGCCGTCGGATGACGGCAGCGTCAGCTTCAGCATCACGCACTGCGTGCCGTCGACCGAGTCGAGGTGCCGAAGGAGCGACGCCTTCAGCAGTGCCTCGGCCTCCGCCTTCTGCGGACTCTTGATGTCGACCTCTGGCTCGATGATCGGCACGAGTCCCGCAGCGAGGATCTGGCGGCCAACGTCGAACTGCTGGGCGACGACCGCCTCTACCCCATCGGCCTGTGCCAGTTTGATGACGGAGCGCATCTTGGTACCGAAGACACCGTGCGCCGACGCTCGTTCGAGTAACTCGTCGAGGTGCGGCATCGGCTTCATCACCTGCACGCCATCCTCCTCGTCGGCCAAGCCCTTGTCCACTTTCAGGAACGGCACTACCTGCTTGGCACCCCAGAGGTACTCGGCGCTGCCCCGCCCCTCGACCTGGCGGTCCATCGTCCCCTCGAACAGGATCGCGCCAAGCACCCGGCGGCCGTCGAACACCGGGCTCGTCATCATGCGAGTCCGCATGGCGTGCATCAGCGCGAACATCTCCTCGTCGCCCGAATACGAGCCTGGCTCGATGCCGTACAACTGCAGCGCCTTCGGCGTGCTGCCGCCGCTCTGGTCGAGCGCGGCGATGAATCCGTCGCCCGACTCGATTCGAGCACGCATCTCCTGATTCACGGGGTGTCCTTTCGCGCCGCGGTCGTCGCCGCTACGTCGATGGTAGTACCGGTCAGGCGCCTGCCCCGAGTGCCGTTCGAGCCCGCTCGACGAGGCGGCCGACACGCGCCCGCTGACGGAGCAACACGACATCCGCTGCCACGACCTCGGTGCGGCTTTGCGTGCCGGCCGCTCCCCTGAAGAACCGGCGGCGGACCTCACCGGCAACGACCACCTCGTCACCCGCCGACCAGGACGGCTCGTTGCGCGGGTCGAACCACGCAACCGGCACCGAGGCCACGCCATGCGCCGTCTCCGTCGAGACCTCCAGCGACCACAGCACCGACCCCGACGCGAGTTCGCGCCGCTGGGGATCGCTGCTGAGCCGGCCTGAGAGCACCACGATGTTCATCACTACCTCCTGAGACGGCATACGCCGTCGTCGCCTGTGCAGCCTTCGCTGCTCGCTGGAGGAAGTCGTGTCGCACGGTACGCCCGGGGTGTGACGCGTGCCGGTGGCGGCTGACGTCAGCGGCCGAGGGAACGCAACCGCTCGTCGACGTCGGCGAAGTCGGGGTCG
>JBJTRF010000125.1:0-2636 GCA_046076025.1 Ilumatobacteraceae bacterium | reverse complement strand
TTCCAGCCCTGCGGCATGAAGACGCCGAACAGCACGCTGCCGACGTCGCGGGTATCGACCACTGGCGTCGACGGAACGGGAAGCGGATTGGGGTTGTTCATGGGCCGAGAGTACCCGTGGCGGTCCGAGACCGCTGCGGCCATCGGTCGCGGGCCACGAGGACCGCGGCTCGCCGGCTACTGCCGCGGGTCGATCGGCGTCACGATGCCGAGTGCCTGCTCGATCACCTCGGCGGCGGCGAGGCAGGTGAGGTCGGCGAATCGACGGCCTGTCACCTGCACGCCGACCGGCAGGCCGTCGGCCATCCCGGCCTGCACCACCGCCGACGGGATGCCGAGGAGATTCATCGGCAGCACCGGGCGGATCTGCTCGAACACGTCGATCGCCGCCTCGTACGACGACACGTCATACCCGAGCTCGAACGCCGGCATCGCCCACGTGGGCGACAGCAGCACGTCGAAGTCGGTGAGGAACCCATGCCACGCCCGCTCGACGCGATGCCGCTCGGCGATCAGCGGCAAGAACGCGCCGATCTCCACTGGCGGCACGTGCGACATCGCGTAGTCGAGGAACTGCCGGCCCGCTTCGCCCATCACCATGTCGATGAGCGGCTTCTGCCAGCGGACGTCCTCGGTGAGGATCGCCATCCACAGCTCGATTGCACGCGCGTACTGCGGCGGCTCGGCGTGCACCACCTCGGCCCCGGCAGCGCGCAGTGCCTCGCCAGCGCGCGCCACGGCAGCAGCGATCTCGGGATGGGTGGCGCCGCCCGGCGGCTCGGGCAGCACCGCCACCCGCATCTGCCGGCCCGCAGCGCGGTCGACGAGGGCCACGGGCAGCGAGTGCACGTCGCGGTCGTGGGCACCGGCGATGGCCAGCAGCCCGGCGCGCACGTCGGCCACGTGCCTCGCCATCGGTCCGTCAGTGAGCATGAACTGCCCCGAGAGGCCCCGGTCCTCGGGCGGCACCACCGTGGCCGCCGGCACGACGCCGGTCGTGGGCTTGATCGACGCCACGCCGCAGCAGTGCGCCGGGTTGCGCAGGGAACCCCCGATGTCGTTGCCGAAGCCGAGCTGCGACATGCCGGTGGCGAGTGCCGCGCCCTCGCCGCCGCTCGATCCGCCAGCGGTGCGTTGCGGGTTCCACGGATTGCGCGTGTCGCCGTGCAGCGAGCTCTCGGTGGTGACGCGCAGGCCGAAGTCGGGAAGGTTGGTGCGGGCGATCGGGATGGCACCCGCCGCACGCGCCCGCTCGACCAGCGGCGCATCGCGGTCGGCAACGGCCTCGGCCAGCGCAGCCACTGCCTGGGTGGTGGGCGTGCCGGCAAGGTCGATGTTCTCCTTCACCGTCACCGGTACTCCGTGCAGCGGCCCGAGCGGCCGGCCCGCTGCCACGGCGGCATCGGCCAGGTCGGCGGCCCGCAGCGCCTCGTCGTCGAGACGGCGCACGACGGCGTTGACGGCCGGGTTCACCTCGTCGATCCGGTCGAGGTGCGCCTGCACCACCTGGCGGCTCGACACCTCGCGGCGGGCGACCATGGCGGCCAGTTCGAGCGCCCCACTGCGCCATAGTTCGTCGCTCATCTGCGAATGCTCGCACACCCAGCCCTAGCCTGAGACACGTGACCGCCCGCAGCTGGGACCGAGACACCCTGCCGCAGGGAGCCGAGAAGGTGACGGCCGTGCGCGAGATGTTCGATGCCATCGCGCCCCGCTACGACCTCGTCAACCGCATCATGACGTTCCGCCTCGACGTCCGCTGGCGCCGTCGGGCCATCCGCATGCTGCGGCTGCCCGAGCACAGCACCGTCATCGACCTCGCTGCCGGCACCGGCGACCTGTGCATCGACCTGCAGCGCGCCGGGCACGAGCCGCTGTCATTCGACCTCAGCCACGGCATGCTCGTCGCCGACCGCAGCGGAAGCCCGAGGGCACAGGCCGACATCCTCCGCCTGCCGCTCGCCGACCATTCCGTCGACGGCGCCACGTGCGGCTTCGCGCTGCGCAACCTCGCCGATCTCGGCGCGTTCTTCGCCGAGCTCGCGCGCGTGGTGCGGCCGGGCGGGCGCATCGCCCTGCTCGACGTCGGCGTGCCGCACAATGCCGTCGTCCGCTGGGGCAACGGCATCTACTTCGGCAAGGTGGTGCCGCGCATCGGCGCCCTGCTCAGCGACGGCGCCGCCTACCGCTACCTCCCGCGGAGCGTCGAGTACCTGCCGCCACGCGACCGTCTGGTGGCGATGCTGCGCGATGCCGGCTTCGCCGATGCCGAGCACCACCAGCTGTCGGGTGGCCTCACCCAGTTGATGGTCGGCACGCGCTCCCCAGCGGATCGCTGACATGCGCGCCCTCACGGTGCCGGCATCGCATCCGCTGCTGCGCGACGCAACCGGAGCCGCACGCTCGCTCGACGACATCGCGCTCGATGACATCGCGCTCGACGACATCGCCGGCGGCGACGGCACGCTGTTCGTCCGCGACGGCATCGGCATCGCGGGGCGCGGCGTGGCCATGCGCGTCGAGGCCGGCCAGGCAGCGGTGTCGCTGGCTGCGCTGCCGCACGAGTCGCACGTCGACGGCATCCGTCCGCTCGCCGTCGGATCCGTGCCGTTCGAGCCCGGCAGCGCCGCCCTGCTC
>JBJTRF010000124.1:0-12066 GCA_046076025.1 Ilumatobacteraceae bacterium | reverse complement strand
CCCGATGTCGTCGTCGTGCTCGACGGCTGCGGCGACGGCGCCGTCGCCGATCCGGGCACCTTCACCGACGTCTTCGCCGGTGGCAGCCCGGTGACGCTCGAGTTCACTCTCAGCGGCCTCACGGCACCCGGCACCTGCTCGGTGACTGTCCAGTCGAACCACGGCGGCACGAACTTCGACACCACCGGCCAGGACACCGTGACGATCATCGTCGTCGGCGGCCCGACCACCACCACCACCACCACTCCCGCTGAGGAGACCACCACCACCCAGGCCGACTCGGCCGTGCCGGTGGCCGGTGGCAACAGCGGTGCACTCGCCGTCATGGCGCTCGGCTTCGTGCTGGTTGGCTACGCCACCATCGCAGCCACCCGCCGTCGCCGCACCGCCTGATCACAGCCGACTCGGCGGCCGACACACGTCGGACGCCACCGTCGTTCCGACAGCCCACCCCGCCCCGCGATGCGGGCCGTCGGCGTTTTCTGCTCGCGTTGCCGAACACCGTGTCGGGGAGCACTCCGCACACGAACGTCGAATGACGGGCGGTGCGGTCAGGCCGTGCACCTCGACTGACCGCGCCGTTCCACCGACTGCGCTGCGTATGCCTGTTCCAGTGACAACCAACGACGAGATCAGCGGCGCAGCAGGCGGTCGACGCGGCGGGCCGCGACCAGCAGTGCCGCACACGACACCGCTAGCAGCACTGCCGCATGCCCGACCGAGGCGAACCCCAGCGTGCCGGTCGATGCGGCCCGCACCAGGGCGACGCCGTGGTACAGCGGCGACAGGTGCACGAGCCAGCCCCACGAGCCGTAGGCCGACACGGGGAAGAACGTCGCCGAGAACAGGAACAGCGGCATCGTCAGCGTGGTGACCACGTCCATGTCGGCCCAGCCGCGCATGAACGTGGTGCCGACGAACCCGATGGCCGCAAAGCAGAAGCCGATCAGGGCGCATGCCGGCAACGCCATCAGCACCCACCAGCTCGTGGCGAGCCCCATCGCCCACATCACCAGCAGGAAGCTGAGTGCATACAACTGGCCGCGCAGCAGGGCGAAGCCGATCTCGCCGGCGGCCACGTCGCCCGGCCCCATCGGGGTGGCCAGCGCAGCGTCGTAGATGCGCGAGAAGCGCAGCCGGTGGAACACGTTGCCGGTCGAGTCGTAGATGGCGCCGTTCATCGCCGACGAGGCCATCAGCGCCGGGGCCACGAAGGCGTCGTAGGGCACCTCGCTGCCGGCAACCGACACGGTGCCGATCAGCTCGCCGAGGCCGGCGCGCATGCTGAGCAGGTAGAAGAGCGGCTCGAAGAAGCCGCTCACGAGGATGAGCCACTGCCGGCGGTAGACCACGAGGTGCCGCTCGATCATCCGCGGTGCCCGCCGGATGGCAAACCCCGACGGCACGATGCGCATTAACTGGCTCACGGGTACAGCCTCCGGCGCAGGCGCCGCTCGGCGATCACGCTGCCAGCCGCGGCAAATGCCAGCAGGTAGGCGACGTGCCCTGCGGCGGGCAGTCCCTCGACGGTGCCCGATGCCAGCGAGCGGGCCAGCGCCACCCCGTGCCACAGCGGCGCGGCCCTCGCCACCCACTGCACTGCCTGGGGCATCGTGTCGAGCGGGTAGAAGGCGCCACCAAACAGGAACAGCGGAATGACGACGAAGCGCTGAATTGCGGCAAATGAGCCGTCCATCTTCGCCGTCACCGAGAACGCCATGATCGGCATCGCGAATGCCGACCCCACGAGCGCTGCCACGGGCACCATCAGCGGCAGTCCGGCACTGCGGGTGGAGGGAAAGCAGGCCAGCGCAGCGCAGACCGCTGCGGCGCTGTACCCGCACCTCGTCCAGATCCACAGCAGGTGGGCGCCGACGATCTCGCGCGAACCCAGTGGCGTTGCGGCAATGGCGTGGTACCCGCGGCCCCACTGCAGTCCGCTCATCACCGGCCACATGCTGTCGTTCGAGGCCAGCGACATCGCCGTGGTCATCACCAGGCCGGGCGCCACGAATGCCGCGTACCCCAGCCCGCCGAGGGCGTCGGTGGCGGCCGCATTGCGGTCGACAAGTGCCCCGACGCCGATGCCGAGTCCCAGCAGGTACAGCATCGGCTGCACGAAGGCGCTCATCACCTCGAGGCGCCACGTGCGCCGGTACGGGGCCGACTGCCAGGTGAGGACGGACGCAAGGCGCATCTCAGTCGACGAGCGTCCGGCCGGTCAGGGTGAGGAAGACGTCCTCGAGACTCGCCCTGCGAACCAGGGCGCTCTCGGGTCGCAGGCCGCGGCGGTGCACCTCGCCGAGCGCCGACTCGCCGTCGTCGGCGTAGACGAGCATCCGGTCGGGCAGCGACTCGAGGCGCTCTCCTACCCCGCTGAGCGTGTCGGCGTGCTGGTCGTGGTCGCCGCCGGCGAAGCGCAACTCGAGCACCTCGCGGGTGGCGTGCCGGGCTATGAGGTCGCCCGGCGAGCCCTCGGCCACGATCCGGCCCCGATCCATCACCACGAGCCGGTCGCAGAGTTGCTCGGCCTCGTCCATGTAATGCGTCGTCAGCACCAGGGTGACGCCCCGCTGCTTGAGGCGGTACAGCCGCTCCCACAGCAGGTGGCGTGCCTGCGGGTCGAGGCCGGTCGTCGGCTCGTCGAGCAGCAGCAGCTCGGGGTCGTTGATGAGCGACCGGGCGATCGACAGGCGCCGCTTCATCCCGCCGCTGAGTGTCTCGACGACGCTGTCGGCGCGGTCGGCCAGCTGAGCGAACTCGAGCAGCTCGGCGGCCCGGCGCCGGCATTCCTGCCTCGGCAGGTCGAAGAATCGGCCGTAGATGCGCAGGTTCTCCTCGACCGACAGCTCGGTGTCGAGCGTGTCGAGCTGGGGCACGACACCGAGCCTCGCCCTGATCTGCGCGCCGTGGGTGCGGGCGTCGAGCCCGAACATCGTCAGGTCGCCCGACGTGGGTGCCGACACGCAGGCGATCATCCGCATCGTGCTGCTCTTGCCGGCGCCATTGGGGCCGAGGAATCCGAACGACTCGCCCGGCCGCACCTCGACGTCGATGCCGTCGACGGCGGTGAAGTCGCCGAACGACTTGACGAGGCGGCGGGCGACGATGGGCGACGTGGTCACAGGGACACGACGCTATCCCCCGCCGCTCCGGAGGCCATGAGGGCTGTCAGGCCGGGTGCGCCACCGTGCCACCCACCACGGTGCCAGCCACCACCGTGCCGCCTACCACGGTGCGCACCACGCCCGCCGACAGCAGCGTCGGCGCGCCGGCAAGGAACGGATCGGCGGCGAGCACCACGAAGTCGGCGTCCAGCCCGGCCCGCAGCATGCCGCGACGGCGCTCCTCGAAGCATGCCCACGCGCTTTCGCGCGTGCCGTGCACCACCGCAGCATCGAGGGGCAGCGCGAAGTCGGGTCGCAGCGGCGCTGCGTCGGGCACGGTGGGCGACTTGCGGGTGGCGGCGATGTACATGTTCGGCAGCGGTTGGTGCGCCGCCGTCGGCACGTCGGTGCCGAATGCCAGTGCCGTGCCGTGCTCGAGGTAGCGCGGCCAGGCGAACCCCTGGCGGGCGCGGTCGTCGCCGAGGAGCTCGACCCAGTTGTCGAGGTAGGCGGGATCCACGTGGACCGGCTGCATCGACGCGGTGACCCCGAGCGGGGCGAGGCGCGGGATGTCGGCGGCGTCGACGTACTCGAGGTGCTCGATCCGGTGCCGGCGCTCGCGGCGGTCGCCGCGGGCGGCTCGCTCGCCAGCGAGCACCTCGAAGACATCGAGCACGGTGCGCACCGCCAGGTCGCCGATTGCATGGCAGGCGATCTGCAGGCCGAGTTCGTCGGCGAGCCGCATCACCGGCTCGAGGCGCTCGCGCGGCCACACCATCTCGCCGGGCTCGCCGTTCGCGAAGGGCTCGCACATGCCCGCCGTGCACCCGTCGATCGTGCCGTCGGTGATCAGCTTGATGCCCGCCACCCGGAACCGCTCGCCAGCATGGGCTGCCGCCCGCTCGGCCGCATGGCGCACCTGCGCCAGCTCGTCGGCAGGGTCGTCAGCGCGGTTGATCAGCCAGTGCGCCACGACGGTGAAGGGGAATCGGCCCGCTGCAATGGCCCGCTCGATGGCGTCTGCGGCCTGCCGGTCGCACGCCATGTCGACTGCCGCAGTGGTGCCGGCGGCGAGGTACGCGTCGATGGCAGCGGCGAGATGCCGGTCGTCCTGGTCGGGCGTGGTGCGGTTCATCACCGGCCATGCGATGTGATAGCCGGCGTTCTCGAGCAGCAGGCCGGTCGCTGCGCCGCTGGCATCGCGCACGATGGTGCCCCCGATCGGGTCGGGGGTGCTGTCGTCGATGCCGAGCTCTCGGAGCGCGGCGCTGTTGCACCACACCGAGTGCAGGTCGCTCGCATCGAGGTAGACGGGCCGCTGCGACTCGATGGCGTCGAGCAGCTGGCGGGTGGGCGTGCTCCCGGGCAGGGCCGAGAACGTCCAGCCAACGCCCAGCACCCGTGAGGCGTCGGGATTGGCAGCCATCCACCGTCGCAGCTCGCGCTCGATCTCGGCCATCGACGTGCACGGGCGCAGGGCTGCACGCGTGAAGGCCGCACCGGCCGCCAGCAGGTGGGCGTGGCCGTCGACGAACCCGGGCAGCACCACGCCGTCGCCAGCATCGAGCCGGGTCGCGTCGTCGCCCGCCACGGCCATGGCGTCGTCGAGCGAGCCCACCTCGAGCAGTTCGCCGCGCTCGACGACGAGCGCCTCGGCCCACGGCTGCGCGGGATCGGCGGTGAAGATTCGTCCGGTGACGAGCAGGCGCTGGGGCATGCGCCGAGACTATGCCGCCCCGGCAGGTCGGGCCGACGGCCGCTGCAGGCTCGGGGCCTCCCGCTCCCTATCGGGGGATGATCGTGCCGATGTTCATGATGCCGCTCGGGTCGAAGGCCCGCTTCAGCGTCTCGAGCATCGAGTACGACGAGCCGTACTCGTCTCGCACCCAGCGCGCACGCGCCTTGCCGATGCCGTGATGGTGGACGATCGAGCCCCCGTGCCGCAACGTCTCCTCGACGATGATCGAGATGATCGGGAAGTAGTACTTGTCGTTCTCTTCCTCGGGCTCGCAGTCGATCAGGTCGTAGAAGTAGTTGAAGTACATGTTGGTGCCGTTGATGTAGCTGTGCGACGAGTGGCCGCCCAGCAGCGTGATGCCATTGATCTC
The DNA here is from genome assembly GCA_046076025.1 of Ilumatobacteraceae bacterium. Lineage (GTDB taxonomy): Bacteria > Actinomycetota > Acidimicrobiia > Acidimicrobiales > Ilumatobacteraceae > UBA668. The sequence goes on along the minus strand of JBJTRF010000124.1, from coordinate 6,851 downwards.
GGCGCGGATGCGGGGAATGACGGCGTCGTAGATCTTCCCGATGCTGCTCCAGTCGGCCGAGATCTCGGTGGTGCGGTTGACATTGCGCGTCGTGCGGATGCGCTCGTCCTCGCGGGTCACCTTGTCGGGGCCCCACACCAGGTCGTTGAACCACTCCTCGATCAGGCGCGGCTCGACCGGCTTGCACTCGGGGTGACGGGCGACGATCTCGTGGATACCGGCCTCGGTTGCCGCCGTAATGCCGGCGTTGCCCTCGGCCATGAAAAGCAGGATGCACTCGTCGGGCTTGGCGAAGTGCGAGAAGTGCAGCTGGCCGTCCTCGTAGTCGTAGAGCCGTGCCACCGACGGGTGGTACCCGGCCACCATCACCTTGCGGAGCGCCTCGAAGCCGGTGCTCATTGTCGACAGCGTCCACCCCATGAAGCGGTGGTTCTCTGGCTGGTACGGGAACAGCTTCACCGTGATCTCGGTGATGTAGCAGAGGGCGCCCTCGTTGCCGATCACGATGTGGCGGATGTCGGGGCCGGCGGCGCGGCGCGGCACGTTCTTGATGCGGGCCACGCTGCCGCCCGGGAAGACGGCCTCGCAGCCCACCACCATGTCCTCGATGCCGCCGTAGAGCGTCGAGAACTGGCCGATGCTGCGAGTGGCCACCAGGCCGCCCATGCTGGCGATGGGCTTCGACTGCGGCGAGTGGCCGGTGGTGAGGCCCACCTTGCGCACCTCGTCCTCGAGCTGCTGCAGCGGCACGCCGCACTGCACCGTGGCCTGCATGTTGTAGGCATCGACCGAGACAATCCGGTTCATCTGGCTGCCGTCGACGACGACCGACAGGTCGGCGCCGCTCTCGAGGCCGCCCTCGGTGGCGGTGCCGCCGGTGCGGGGAACGATGTTGACGCGGTGCTCGTCGGCCCACGCCAGCACGCGCTGCACGTCGTCGGTGCAGCGCACGTAGACGATGGCGGCGGGCAGCGTCATCGTGTGGACGCCGAAGATGTTCTGCAGCTTGCGGAAGTTGTCGACACTCGACCGCTGCAGCTCGGCATGGTCGGTGACGACCTGAGATGCCCCGAGCATGTCGGTCAGGTGTCGGACTGCCTCGTCGCTGGTGATTGCCATGGTGGTACCTCGTGTGCTCAGTGGAAGATCGGGAAGGCTCGCTCGTACAGCGAGTCGGTGGCCGTGCGGATGTCGTGGTAGACGGCGCCGGCCATCTGCCGGTAAACGGCGCCGCTGCCGGCGTCGGGCTGGAACGTCTCGCGCGTGCCGGCCATCCGCAGTGCGGCGGTCTCAATGTCGGGGTGCACGCCGGCGGCGGCAGCGGCGCACATCGCTGCGCCCAGGCTTGCGCCGGCCGGCGATGTCGACCGCGAGGCGGGAATGCCGAACACGTCGGCGAAGATCTGCATGAACAGGCTGCTGTTGGAGCCGCCGCCCGACACCACGATCTCGCCGAGCACGATGCCGAGTTCGTCGCACATGGCGTCGACGTTGGACTTCATCGTCAGGGCGATCGCCTCGAGAATCGACCGGTAGACGTGGCCGCGACCGTGCCGGGCGTCGAAGCCCAGCATCGATCCCTTGCGGTAGGGCTTGTGCACCGGCGCCAGCCAGTCGAGCACGGTCATCAGCCCGTCGCTGCCGGCCGGTGCCGCAGCGGCCTCGGGCTCGATGCGCTGCTCGCGGCTGGTGCCAGCGGCCGACGCCTGCTCGGCAAACTCGCTGCCGAGGAGGTCGAGGAACCACGTGAGCGTCCACATGCCCCGGCGGATGCCGCTGCTCTCGTAGAGATAGCGGTGCGGAAGGCAGGCGAAGTTCGTCCAGAACGACGTCGGGGCGCGGTGGTTCTCGTGGCCGTGCACCATCGCCGCGATATACGTGCCGAGTGACACGAGGGCGGTGGTGTCGGCAATCGTGCCGGCGCCGAGCATCTCGACTGCCTTGTCGTTGGCCGTGTGCACCACCGGCACGCCGGCCGGGAGGCCGGTCGCCTCGGCTGCCGCCTGCGCAAGCGGGCCGATCACCTCGCCGGGCATCTGCAGGTCGACGAGCAGTCCACGCCGCACTCCGTGCTGCTCGTAGAGCGACGCGTCGTCGCTCCACTGCCACGTGTCGGTGTCGATGGGCCACTGCAGGGCGATGTTGTTGGCGGCGGTGTCGGCGAACCTGCCGGTGAACCGATGCGCCACGTAGCCCGACAGCGTGGTGGCGACGGCGACCTCGTCGCTGTCGGGCAGGTAGGGACGGTAGGCGCGGTCGTCCATCCAGTTGATCACCGGTTCGACGAGCGATCCGTCTGACCGCAGGAATGCCTTGCAGCACCGGATCGGGCAGATGCCGACTGCGGCGATCTCGCCGGGGTCGCCGGCGAACTCGGCCATTGCGGCACGACTGGCCTCGGCGATGGCGTCCCAGATGTCGTCGTCGGGATGCACCACGACACCGTGGCGAGGACGCTCGGTGGGCCGCAGCACCCGCTGTCCGCCCGCGACCCTCACGCCGGCGGCGTCGTAGACGACGACCTTCGCGCTCTGCGTGCCGCAGTCGACGCCGACGAGGTACGGGCCGGGCATATCGTGTTCCCGCCGCGTCAGCGGACGAGGTACCCGCCGTCGACGGCGAGGATGTGGCCGTTCACGTAGTCAGAAGCCCGACTGGCGAGGAACACCATGGTGCCCATCAGGTCGAGGGGCTCACCCCAGCGGCCGGCCGGGATGTGCTCGAGCACCCGGCGGTTCGAGTCGGGATTGCTGCGGGTGTTGGTGGTGATGGCCGTCGCGTAGTAGCCGGGCGCGATGCCGTTGACCTGCACGTTGTGCATCGCCAGCTCGTCGCAGTAGGCCTTGGTGAAGCCGGCGATGCCGTGCTTGGTGGCGGCGTACGCCGAGGACAGCCGGCCCCCGAGGAAACTGAACATCGAGCAGATGTTGATGATCTTGCCGCTGCGCTGCGGGATGAAGTGCTTGGCCGCCTCGAAGCTCATCTCGAAGGCGGCGGTGAGGTTGACGGCCACGGTGGGATCCCACTTCGAGCGGTCGAACTCGAGCACCTCGCCGAGGGGGCAGATGCCGGCGCTGTTGATGAGGATGTCGATCGAGCCGAGCCGGGCGACGCACTCGTCGACCACGGACTTCGGTCCCCCGTCGGCGGTGATGTCGGCCTTCATGAACTCGTATCGCACGCCCTCGGCCTCGACGAGCGGGCCAGTGATGCCGTCATCGTCCATGATCGAGGGGACGAAGACGTTGGCGCCTCCCTTCGCAAGGGCCAGCGTGAACGCCTGTCCGAGCCCGGTGTTGCCGCCGGTGACGATGGCGTTCTTGCCGGCGAGGCTGAACCATTCCATTGCGAAGTTGCTGATCGACAACGACTACCCCCTGCGAGCGCCCGCCCCCGGGGCGGCGACGGGCGATGCTAGCGGCCGTGCTCGCGCCACGCCGGAACACCTGTACCGGCATCGCGGCCCGCAGGCTCACGGGCTCGCGGGGCTCAGGCCGGGGCGTCGCCGGGGTGGCGCACTTCCCACGGCGCCACCCAGTCGCCGTCGACGCGCAGCGACACGCCTGCGTCGTCCTCGATGAGCCGGCAGACCGACATCTCGCCGGCGTCGTCGCCGTACCGGCTGGCCGCCTCGCGGAACCGGTCGTGGGTGGCGGTGGTGAGCTCGCTGCGGATGCCGGTCTCGTCGACCAGTTGCTGGACGAGGCCCAGGTCCTTCACGCACAGCGCAAGGCGGAACGACGGGTCGTAGTGGCCGGCGAGGATGCTGGGCACGTCGTGCTGCATCACGAAGCTGTCGGCGGCACCGCCCTTCATTGCCTCCCACCACACGTCGGGGTCCAGGCCGGCCTTCTTCGCCGCCACCATCGCCTCGCCGATCGCCGCCGCGTGGATAAACCAGAGTTGGTTGTTCACCAGCTTGGCCACGTAGCCGTTGCCGTAGCCGCCCACGCGCCGCACCACGCCCATCGCCCCGAGCACCGACGCAGCGCGGTCGACGTCGGCATCGTCGCCGCCGACGAACAGGATCATGTCGCCGCGGATGCACGAGTCGATCGATCCGGTGACTGGCGCGTCGACGGGATGCCCGCCAGCCTCGCGCACCAGCCCGCCGAGACGGCGCATCAAGGCGGGCGAGCTGGTGGTGAGGTCGATCCACGTGCGGCCGCGCATCTCGCCGGCCAGCAGGCCGTCGGGGCAGGTGACGACCTGCTCGATCTCCTTCGGGCCGAACACCATCGTGCACACGACGTCGACAGAGCCAACGAGCTCGCGCGGCGAGACGGCGCGCACAGCGCCGTGGTCGACGAGCTCCTGGCCTGCGTCGGGGCGGATGTCGTACACCCAGAGGTCATGACCGGCGCGCTGCACGTTGCGCGCCGCCGCCTTTCCCATGTTGCCCAGTCCGATGAAGCCGACCCTCACGGTCCCTCCCATGCGATCTGGCAGATCTCGGCGCTGCGGCCCTCGAAGTTCCAGACGCGGCCGAAGGCACGAACCCGCCCGACCAGTGCCTGCGCGACGGTGACCTCGGATCCCATCCAGTACTGCGTGTTCATGATGGCCACCTCCTCGCCCTTGCGCGACCCCTCGATCGGGGCGACGGCGCCCTTGATGACCCGTCCGACCGACAGCGAACGCGTCTCGCCGTCGGTCGTGAACTCGACTGGCGCCCGCTCGGCCCCCAGATAGGTGCCGACGAGAATGGCGAACAGGCCACTCGTGCCACGCGCCTCACCGCGCAGAATCGACTCGAGCGCGGCGAACTGCGCATCGTCGGCGCGCTCGTCGATCCACAGCGCCAGCGTCCAGTTCCCGCGCTCCATCTTGCCCGGGATGTCGAGCAGCATGCCGACGTTGAGACCCGACAGGTCGGTGTCGCCGCTGCGGCCTTGGTCGATGCGGATACCCGCCCACGCCTGGCAGTAGCCCTCGGTCGGCGGATGCTTGCCGAGCGACACGACGCACGGGCAGAACACCGTGCAGTTGCAGTTGAGGATGAGTTCGCCCTCGAGTCGCCACGGGGCGATCACCGTCGAGCCCGACACCGCTGCCGTTGCCATCTCGTTCGATCCCCTCTCAGCAACGGGAACGATCCGCTGCTGCACGCATCATGCCAGTGCCATCAGTGCCGTCGCAGCACCCGCCACCACCAGCACCACCCCGAGCGGCACGCGGATCCGCTCGCCAATCGACGGCAGCTTCTCGGCCACCATCACCACCGTGGCGACCGCCATGAACGGCAGCGAGTGGAGGCCCCCGACGAGTGCCAGGCCCATCAGCGCCCAGCAGCAACCCACGCAGGTGACGGCATGCACGAGTCCCATTCGCCATGCTCCCGTCACGCCGGCCCTCCAGTTCGCCAGCAGGAATGTGATCGGCCGAGCGCATCCCGCAAGGCACCGCGCCTTCACGGTCGTGAACTGGTAGGCCCCGGCCGCCGCGAGGGCGCCCGCGGCGACGAGGCGGGCCGTCACCGAGTCGCTGTCGCCCGCAAGGCCTCCGGCGCGGAGCGCGGCCTGCGCAACGGCGAACACCGTCGACACCGCCGCCCACACCGTCGCATACGCGGCGAGGAACGCCCACCACTCCGGCGACGGCTCCGCACCACGTATACGACTCGACGCGCTCGCTCGCCGAGCGGCCAGCACGTCGGCGAGCGAACGCAGCATCGGCACCGCAGTCGGCAGCATCATCGCCAGCGACATCGCCGCCCATGCGCCGACGACGGCCGCCGACGGGAGAAACCCTGCGTCACCCTGGCCGTGATGCGTCGCTGCATCGTGGGCACCCAGCACGTCCATCGTCGAAACCGACGCCACCACGGCGGCCGCCCACAGCACCGCTGCGCCGCCAATGTCGACGAGCGAACCGCTCCACGCCCGCCGCTGCAGAGCCGCGCTGTCGGCGACTGACGGCGACTGCATGCCCGCAACATAGTGAGCGACGGCCGCCGCACCCTCAAGTCGGACGACTGTCACGCCGAAGACGTTCGGCCGCGTCACGCACGTGGGGTAGCATTCACATCACTAACAGTGGTAACACCACCGGCCCACGCCGGGAAAGGAATCGACGCAATGCGTCTCCGAGCCGCCCTCTTCGCCCTCGCACCGCTCGCCGCCTCGGGCGCCATCGTGCTGGCACCAACTGCGATCCCGGCCTCCGCCGTCGGTGCCCCCGCCGCGAAGCTCGCGCCGCATGTCGCCGACGTCGTGCTCGTCGGGTTCCACCCGGGTGCCACCGGCCTCGACCGCGCCGCCGCACGGCGCTCGGTGAACGCCGTCGCCGCCGAGCAGCTGAGCCCGCTCGCGCGCGATGCCGAGAAGATCACGCTGCCCAAGGGCCTCGGGGTCGAGAAGGCCATCGCCCTGCTGTCGCGTGCGAGGGGCGTGCGCTTCGCCGAGCCCGACTACATCGTCACCACCCAGGTCACCTCGAACGACCCGTCGTTCACCAATGGCACCTTGTGGGGCATGTACGGCGACGCCTCGACGCCGTCGAACCAGTTCGGCAGCCAGGCCGCCGAGGCCTGGGCCGGCGACTACATCGGCTCGAGCAGCATCGCCATCGGCGTCATCGACGAGGGCATCCAGGTGACGCACCCCGACCTCGTCGACAACATCTGGACCAACCCGATCGAGTCGGCCGGTAGCCCGGGTGTCGACGACGACGGCAACGGCTATGTCGACGACATCAACGGCTGGGACTTCGTCTCCAACGACCCCAGCGTCTACGACGGCGGCAGCGGCGGCTCGGCCGACACGCACGGCACGCACGTGTCCGGCACCATCGGCGGCGTCGGCGGCAACGGCATCGGCGTCGCCGGCGTGGCATGGGACGTCACCCTGATC
>JBJTRF010000123.1:0-3519 GCA_046076025.1 Ilumatobacteraceae bacterium | reverse complement strand
GGTGATGAGGAAGTTCACCGCTGCGGTGTCGACCTGCGGAAAGGTCGCAGGCACGGTGGTGGGGCCGCTCGGCTCGGGGCCGCTCGGCACCGGAACGGTGGGCACCGTGGTGCTCACGCTGAGCGCCTGGCCGGCGAGCGTGCCGTCGAGCTGGCGCTTGCCGTACAGCAGGCCGACCGCTGCCGCGATGCAGGCGATGACGACGAGGCAGTTGACGCCGAGCACCAGCCACTGCGCCGCAGTGTGACGGCTGCGAGCACGCGGCCGGCGGGGCGGGTCGTCGGCGTCGTTCATCGGGCGGGAAGGCTACCTGTCGACCGGTCGCTAGGGTCAGCGGGGTGAGTGCCGACGCGCCGTCCGCCGAGCAGGTCGACTGGGTCGAGCGGCTCGACCAACTGCATCTCCTCACGCCGTTGCGCGTGCTGGCCATCGTGCTGGTGGCGGCCGTCGTGGCACGCCTGCTGCGGGTCGTGGTGCGGCGGGTGCTCGACCGCGCGCTGACGGTGCCCGGACTTGTGTCGCGCGCCGACACGCATCGCGTCGAGGCCCGCCAGCAGGCGCTGGCCGTCGCGCTGCGGTCCGCCCTGGTCGGCGTCGTGTGGGCGATCGCCGTGGTCACTGCCGTCGGCGAACTGGGCCTCAACATCGGCGCCTTCGTCGCCACCGCCACGGTGATCGGCGGCGCGGTGGCGTTCGGCGCGCAGCAGCTGATGCGCGATCTCATCGCCGGCTTCTTCGTGCTCGCCGAGGACCAGTACGGCGTCGGCGACGAGGTGGATCTGGGGCTGGCGTCCGGCACGGTCGAGCGCATCTCGCTGCGGTCCGTGCGGGTGCGCGACGGCGTCGGTGGCGTGTGGTTCGTGCCGCACGGCGGCGTCAGCCGCGTGGCAAACCTGTCGAAGTCGCCGATGGCGGTGCTCGACCTCACCGTGGCCCGCAGCAGTTCGCTGACCGCACTCGAGGAGGAAGCGACGCGTCTGTGCGCGGCCCTGTCGTCGGATCCGCTGGTCGCCGATGCCATCGCCGGCGAGCCGCAGGCGGTGGGACTCGTCGATGTCGCCGACGACCGGCTTGTCTACCGACTGGCGGTGCCGACCCGCCCGGGAATGCATGCCGCCGTGCAGCGCGTCTGGCGGACGCTGGCCCTCGATGCCTTTGCCGACGGGCGCCTCCGCGCTCCCTGAGCGAGCGGCGGTGCGGCTTACTGCTGCGCCGTCAGGGTGACGGTGCAGTCGACCTGCGATGCGTCGTCGGATGCCGTCCAGCGGATCTCGTCGATCGAGCCGACGCCCTTCATGTCGTCGGCCACGCGCTGGAGCAGTTCGATGGTGGATGCCGGCGCGGTGATCTCGAGCAGCGCCACGCGATCGCGCTGCGAGCCCTTCGCCTCGGTCTTGGCGCGCCGCACGGCGGCAACCACCTCGGCGAGCGGATCGATGACGCGCTCGTCGCCGCCGAGCCGCGATGCCGTCGGCCACGACTGGGCGTGCACCGAGCCCGGCTGCCACCAGCTCCACACCTCGTCGGCGACGAACGGCATGAACGGGGCGAAGAGCCGGTGCAGGGCACTGAGGGCGATGCGCAGCGACGCATGCGCCGATGCAGAGGCGTCGCCGCCGTTCTCGCGGTAGGCGCGTTCCTTGACGGTCTCGATGTAGTCGTCGCAGAACCACCAGAAGAACGACTCGGTGCGCTCGAGGGCGCGGGCGTAGTCGAAGCCCTCGAAGGCGGCGGTGGCCTCGTCGATCAGCGCATCGAGCCGGGCGAGCATGGCGAGGTCGAGTGCTGCGGTGGGCGCGGCGCTGGCAGACGGCTCGGGGAAGCCGAGTGCGAACCTCGACGAGTTCAGGATCTTGTTGGCCAGCTTGCGGCCCGTCTTCATCTGGCCCTCGTCGAAGGCGGTATCGACGCCTGGGCGCCCGCATGCCGCCCAGTAGCGCACGGCGTCGGTGCCGTACTGCTCGAGCAGGCCGATCGGCGTGACGACGTTGCCCTTGCTCTTCGACATCTTCTTGCGGTCGGGATCGAGGATCCATCCCGACAGCGCGGCGTGGCGCCACGGCGGGCACGAGTGCTCGTGGTGGCTGCGCACCATCGTGGCGAACAGCCAGGTGCGGATGATGTCGTGGCCCTGTGGGCGGACGTCGTAGGGGAAGACCTGGCCGAAGTAGGCGTCGTCTGCTTCCTCCCAGCCGGCAGCGATCTGCGGCGTGAGCGAACTGGTGGCCCACGTGTCCATCACGTCGGGATCGGCGACGAACCCGCCGGGCACGTTGCGCTGCGACGGCTCGTAGCCGGGCGGGCAGTCGGTGCTGGGGTCGACCGGCAGGGCGGCCTCAGAGGGCACGAGCACGCGGTCGTAGTCGGGATTGCCGTCGGCGTCGACGGCGTACCACACAGGAATCGGGACGCCGAAGAACCGCTGGCGGCTGATGAGCCAGTCGCAGTTGAGCCCGCCGACCCAGTTGTCGTAGCGGTGCCGCATGTAGTCGGGATGCCACGTCAGTTCGCTGCCGCGCGCCACGAGGTCGCTGCGGAGCGCGTCGTCCTTGCCGCCGTTGCGGATGTACCACTGGCGGGTGCCGACGATCTCGAGTGGCTGCGAGCCGCGCTCGTAGAACTTCACGGCATGCGTGATCGGACGCGGCTCGCCGATCATCTCGCCAGAGGCGGTGAGCAGCTCGACGACCGCGGTGCGGGCCTGCTTGGGGTACCGGCCGGCGAGCGCGGCGTAGTTGTCGCGCCCCTCGGCGGTGGCGATCCACTCGGGTGCCTCGCTGGCGAATCGTCCGTCGAAGCCGATGAGGGCGCGCGTCGGCAGGCCGAGCTCGCGCCACCACGTCACGTCGGTGACGTCGCCGAACGTGCAGATCATTGCGATGCCGGTGCCCTTGTCGGGCTCGGCGAGCGGATGGGCCAGCACCGGCACTTCGACGCCGAACAGCGGCGTGCGCACCGTGGTGCCAAAGAGGGGCTGGTAGCGCTCGTCGTCGGGATGGGCGACCATCGCCACGCAGCTGGGCAGCAGCTCGGGACGCGTCGTATCGATCACGAGGCCGCCGGCGCCGTCGGTGCGATGGAACGCGACCTTGTGGAAGGCGCCGGGGATCTCGCGGTCTTCCATCTCGGCCTGGGCGACGGCGGTGCGCTCGTGGAAGTCCCACATCGTCGGCGCGTCCTGCTGGTAGGCCTCGCCGCGGGCGAGGTTGCGCAGGAAGGCGCGCTGGCTGACCCGGCGGGCCCGCTCGCCGATGGTGGTGTAGAGCAGCGACCAGTCGACCGACAGGCCGAGCCGCCGGAACAGCTCTTCGAAGGCCTGCTCGTCGATGTGGGTGACCTCGCGGCACAGCTCGACGAAGTTGGGCCGGCTGACGGGCACCGCCTGGTGATCCTTGGGGACGTCGCCGTGGAAGGGGGCGGCGAAGCCGGGGTCGTGCGGCAGCGAGGGATCGCAGCGCACGCCGGTGACGTTCTGCACGCGGCGCTCGGTGGCGAGGCCGTTGTCGTCCCAGCCGATGG